>CALVWU010000014.1 GCA_944367955.1 uncultured Clostridia bacterium | reverse complement strand
AAATCTCTCACATTGTACGATTGTTTTTGCAATGTACATTGGCATGCATACACTTTTCAAGCCTTTATATCATACCCAGGAGATTTCTCGACTGCGCACGGGCGGCAAGCTGCCGCGGCCGTATTCCGTGCTCCGCTCGAAATGACATATTGAGGCGCGGTTGCAAGCCGTGTTTTCACGGCCTGCTTGAAGCGGAGTTTGCCGCCGCGTTGCAGGAAAGATATTAATTGTGCAATTATCTTATTGACTTGTGCAAAAACTTCGTCGGCCCGGGCGCGCGTTTGCTATCATTTGAAAAAAGGGGGAATATTATGAAAAAATTTGCGTTTTTTCGCGCGGCGGCCGTGCTTGCCGCATGCGCGTGCGCTCTTCCCGCCGCGGGCTGTTCCGATAAGGGCGTTCCTGCCGAAGATGAAAACTACGTCGACGTGTTCATATTCATGGGGCAGTCGAACATGGCGGGCAGGGGCGACGCGGCCGAGGCCGTACCCTGCGGCGAGGGCCACGCCTATGAATTTCGCGCCGTAAGCGGCAGCGACGGGGAGGGCTGGCTGTTTCCGCTTGCAGAGCCGTTCGGCGCGAACGAAAACAACGACGCGCTCTCGGACGGAACGAACGCCGACGGCAAAAAGACGGGCGGCATGACGTCGGCCTTCTGCGAGGCGTATTATCAAAGCGCGGGCGTGCCCGTAATAGGCGTGTCCGCCAGCGTCGGCGGCACGGCGATCGCCCAATGGCTGCCCGGCACGGATTATTTCAACGAATCCAAGAGGCGGCTCGACGAATGCGTGGAGTATATCGAGGGGAAAACGGATATGTCGGTGCGCTGCATAAACATGGTGTGGTGCCAGGGCGAAAGCGACGCCGGCAATTCGGAATATACCGTTCAGCTTAAAAGCATACTCGAAGGCCTGCGCTCTTCGTTTGTGGAACACTGCTTTATCATAACCCCCAGCGAATACGACAGCCCGCTCACCGCCGCGCTCGCCGATTCGCAGATAGCTTTGTGCGATGAGGAAGAGGACTTTGTGCTCGCCTCGCTGAAATTCAGGAACGTGCCCGAAGTGCTGCGTGACGACCCGCATTTTTATCAGGGCGTATACAATGTGGCTGGCTGGGATGCGGGGACTCACGCGGCACAGTTTATACAGAGCGGAACAAAGCCGCAGTGTTCGCCCTTTGTCGCGGGCGAGGAGAAAGAGCTGGCCGAAAGGTTCGGCATAACTCTTTCGGTAACTTCTTAGCGCAAAAATAAAAGCGTTTGCGGCGGTGCGGTTATGCCCCGCAGGTTTCTTCGGTTAGGGGGCGGCCGCGCGCGGCGTTTAAAAATAAGGATAACATTTCAATCCGCATGCGGACGGGCTTCGGCCCGTCCGTTTTTTGTCGGCCGCGCCGTTATTAGTTGCGCCGTCAAGTCGTTGAATTGTGACAAAATTGCAGAAAAACTTCCGCAGTTTGCTAATATTTGTGTGAGCGGAACCGAAATGAGCGGAAAAGCGCGGCGCGAAAGGCGTTGCCGCCTGTCGTTCGCACGGCGCACCGCCGCATATATAAATTAAAACGGAGGATAAAGATGAGCAACAAAAAAACGGTAAAGCGCAACATCAGATTTACTGTGTTTGCAGTGCTTTTTGCCATTTTAAGCGTGTTCAGCGTTGTTTTGAGTGCCTGCGGCAACTCTGCGATAACGTTGAGCGAAAACGAAATAACCATGTATGTTTCGGACTCGGCGCGGCTTGAATACACCGCTGCCGACGAAGACGCCGAAGTAACGTGGACTTCCAGCAACGAAGACGTCGTTACCGTAAGAAGGGGTACGGTGCTTGCAAAAGCGGTGGGCGAAGCCACCGTTACGGCAAGCGTGGAAGGCGGATCGGATACCTGCAAGATCACCGTGCTCGACAGAACGGTGACAATATCGCAGCAGACCGCCACCATAGACCTTGACAGCGACAATCTTTCCATCACTCTCACGGCGGAAGCTTCCGACGGCGGCGCCATAACGTGGTCGACTTCCGACTCCGCCCTCGCCACGGTAAACAACGGCGTCGTAACGGCAACGGGCTACGATATAGGCACGGTGACTATAACCGCCTCGCGCGGCGCGGCCACGGCCGAATGCGTCGTAAGCATAATCCAGCCCTCGCGTCCCGCCGATTTTTACAGGCTGACCATGATGACCAACGCCAACGTTGCGGCCAATCCCGGCACATGGTACTATCATGCCGACGGTTCCGAAAACAGCGACTATCTGTTCACGGAAGAGCCTTACCATGCCAACAACTCGGTAAGCGTTTCGCTTTCGCACTTCAATATTTCGGCAAGCAAATATTTCTATTTCCGCTATCAGCCCGATTATGCCGCGGATACCACGTTTACCATTTCGTTTAAGGCAAATATGTCCAACGACGGCGTGATCTTATACACCAACGGCAACTCCGGCAAGCGCGTAAGTCTCACGGGCGGCGAAACCAAGGAAATATACTTTGTCAGCACGGTAAGCGCGACTACGCCTTTCTCTATCCGCATAGAGCAGTGCGACGCTCTCGAAAACAGCATCGAAACCACGCTTACGATCTCCGACATAACCGTTCAGGAGGGCGACCACGCGCCCGAAGGCACAAACGATCCCCACAGGTCGGAGCTCGCGGATCTTGACGAATACACCATCTCCATCGCCTCCAACGCCGAAATAGTTCTCGACCGCGGCGCATGGTATTACAGCTGCGACGGCACTCCGGGAGAAGCTTTCGCCTTTGCCGAAACGCCCAAGTTCGATCACGGCACCGTGACGTTTGCGTTCACGCACATGAACGGCATCGCGGATTATCCCAACCACCAGCTGCGCTACCAGCCCGACTATGCCGTGGGCACATACTACAAGATTACGGCGCAGGTAACTCTGTCGGCGGCAGGTTCGATAACCTACGGCACCGAATACGACGGCATTAAAAATTACATCACTCTCGAATTCGACGCGGGCGAAACGCAGACCGTTGAATACATCGAAATGGTCAACGATGAAAAGCCCTTCAATATCGGTGTCAATCCCGCCGATCCCGCGCAGCCCATCACCTGCACGGTGACGAATATAGAGGTGGAGGAAGCCGAAAAACCCGACGGCTACAACCTTGCAATGAAGTCCAATGCCGAAGTCGTTGCAACTCCCGGCGAGTGGGCGTATACCGCGTCGGGCACTGCAAACCTCGCCTCCAACCCCGTATGCAACGCCGACGGTTCGGTTGTTATGTCGGTGGCCACGCTCAACAAGAGTACCGCCGAAACTCCCGTAACCTTCCAGCTGCGCTACCAGCCCGAACTTGAATCGGGTACGGCATATACCGCAACTTTCACCGTAAAGCTTGAAAGCTCCGATCCCGACGCGCGCGAAACGCTGTTCTTCATGTACGGGTCGAACGAATCGATCGTCACTCTTGAAAACGCGTCCGAATTCGGCTCGGCAACGGATAACGGCGACGGCACATATACCGTTACATACAACTCCGAAGTGGGCGAAACCACGCCCTTCTGGGTTCAGATAGCAACCAATTCCGAAACCCCCGTTTCGGGTACGCTCACCGTAAGCGGCATAACGTTTAAAGAGCGTACCGAAACGCCCGAAGGCCCCGACGAAGATTCCTACACGCTCGAAAAGAAGAGCAATTCCGAAGTGGTCGCCAACCCCGGCACATGGGCGTATACCTCCCCCGCGGAGGACGCGTTCGTGTCCCTGCCCTCCTATACCGACGGCGTAATAGTAATGGATATAGCCTCCATGATACGCGATCCTCAAAATCCCTATCAGCTGCGCTATCAGCCCGATTTCGCCGTCGGCACCGAATACACCGTGGTTTTCACCTTTAAGATAGAAAGCGACGACGAAACCGCTTACCTCACGTTCAGCAACGACTACAAGGTTACCACCGATTTCGGCGGGGTCGTCGACAACGGCGACGGCACCTACACCGTAACGTATACCGATACTGTGGACGCAGCCAATCCCTTCCTCATTCAGGCCAACACGCGCAGCACCGAAGCTCCCGTGGCCATAAAGGTGACCATAAGCGACATATCCTTCACCGAAAACAAGGGCGAAGAGCCCGAAGAGCCGGATGAAAACGCATACGAGCTTGACAAAAAGAGCAATGCCGAAATAGTTGCCGACCCCGGCAAATGGGCATACACCTCTCCCGCCGAGGACGCGCTCGGCTCCGCGCCTTCCTATAACAACGGCGTGCTTACCATGGATATATCCTCCATGATAAGGGATACGCAAAACGTATATCAGCTGCGCTATCAGCCCGAACTCGAAGTAGGCACCGAATACACCGTTACTTTCACCTATAAGATCGAAAGCGACGACCAAACGGCCTATCTTTCGTTCGGCAGCACTTTTGCCAACACCGAAAGCTGGTCGGGCATAAAGGATAACGGCGACGGCACTTACACCGTTACATATACCGACAAGATATTTGCCGATAAGCCCTTCTTTATTCAGATAAACACCCGCAGCGAAACCACGCCCGTGGCCATAAAGGTCACCGTAAGCAACGTTACGTTCACCGCAAAGGAACCTGCCGTGCCCGAATCCGGCAGCTATGAACTTGAACTGATGAACAGCGGCGACACCAAGGCCAACCCCGGCGCGTGGACATACTGGATAGATAACGGCGCAACGCTTGAAGCCGTTCCCGAATACAACGACGGCAGCATAACCTTTGCCGTTACCGAAATGCCCGCGGGCAGCAACTGCGTGCTGCGCTATCAGCCCGACCTCGCCGAAGGCACTTCGTATACGTTCACCGCAAAAATCAAAATAGTATCCGAAGATCCCACCGCGCGCTTCGTATACGGCTATGATTACAGAAGTTCCGTAACCCTTACGCCCGACGCCGAAGGCTGGTATACCGTCGCATGGACGGGTCAGGTCTCCGCCGAAAATCAGCCCTTCTCGATATCGCTCAATTCCGATACGCGCGAACTGCCCATAACCATCGAAGTCACAAACATCGTGATCACGGCAAACGCGTAAGCACAGGGGGAATAAATGATGATTAAAAAACGTATTGCCGCGCTGTGCGCGGCGTATATCAGCGTACTGATGTGCTTTTCCTGCTTTGCCGCCTGCGCCAACGGCGACGGGTCGGACGACGGCAAAGGGCCTGGGCACGAAAGCGAACAGCCGGACACGCCCGACACACCGGATACTCCCGATACCCCGGATACCCCGGATACTCCGGATACGCCGGATACTCCGGATACGCCCGAAAACGAAAACGTTGCCGACGTGTTCATATTCATGGGGCAGTCCAACATGTCGGGGCAGGGCAGATCTGCCGAGGCCGTTCCCTGCGGCGAGGGCCACGCCTATGAATTCCGCGCCGTAACGGGCAGCGACGAAGACGGCTGGCTGTATCCCGTTGCCGAACCTTTCGGCGCGACCGAAGCCAACGACGCCATAACCGACTACCGCAGGGGCGGGCTGGTGTCGGCCTTCTGCGAATCGTATTACGAACAGACCGAAGTGCCCGTCGTCGCGGTGACGGCCAGCATAAGCGGTTCGTCCATACAGATATGGCAGCCCGGCCAGACCGCCTATGAAGAGGCGGTGCGCCGCCTTAACGCCTGCACCGATTATCTCGAAGAGCAGGAGTGGGACGTGCGCAACGTAAACATGGTCTGGTGCCAGGGCGAAACCGATTCGTGGACGATGAACAATCCCAACGGGTTTGACTATTTCGCCGCGCTCGACAGGCTATATACCGGCATGAACGGCGACGCGGGCGTTGAAAACTGCTTTATCATAACGCCCAGCATGTATACCGACGACGCCGTTGTGGAATATAAACAGATGATGGTTGAAGCGCAGGCCGAGTACTGCGCCGAAAACGAAAACTTCGTGCTCGTTTCTCGCAAGTTCGAAAACGTGCCCCTCGTGCTGCGCGACGATCCCCACTTCTATCAGGGCGTATACAACGTATGCGGCTGGGAGGCCGGCAAAAACGCCGCCGCGTTCATTCGGACGGGCGAAGAGCCTGAGTGCAAGCCGTATGCCGAGGGCGAGGCCGAAGAACTTGCCGAACGTTTCGGCATAACTCTCACCTACAACGTTCCGCCCGAACCCGTCGATCCCGACGGCGAATACGCCATCGAAGAGATGCTCACCTCAACCATATTGGAGTACCCCGGCAGATGGGGCTATTCCTGGCAGGGCAGAAGCGAGGCAAAATTCGATCAGCCGCAGTACAGCAAGGGCGTTATAACGTGGAGCGTACAAAACTATCAAAGGGACGACTCGCAGGGTATCAACGACAACATGATATTCCGCTATCAGCCCGATCTTCCCGTCGGCACAAAGTACAGGATGCAGTTCACGGTTAAATTCGACGGCGTGGACAGGGACGACGTGTACATCAAATTCGGCAACGAATGGTACAGCTCCTTGGCCAACCCCGGAGTGTCGTGGAACGATGACGGCAGCTTCACCGTCGACTACACGGGCACCGTCGGCGCGGACTACACCTTCCTTATCCAGGTAACCGCCGCAAACGGCGCGGGCGAGATAGCTTTCGACATGACGGTAAGCGACATAAAGCTCTCCGCCATAGCGGGCTGACCCCGCACTGGAGGGCCGTGATTTGAAAAAGTTACTATCGGTCTTTGCCGTCTGCGCGGCGGGCGTCGTTGCCGCGCTCGCCTGCCTTGCGGGGTGCGCCGTCGACGACGGCGGGCCCGAAGATCCCAAAAACGAAAACGCCGTCGACGTGTTCATATTCATGGGACAGTCCAACATGTCTGGTTACGGCAACACCGCCGAGGCAATCCCCTGCGAAGAGGGGCACGGCTTCGAATTCCGCGCCGTCAGCGGCAGCGACGAAGACGGCTGGCTCTATCCGGTAGAGGAGCCATTCGGCAAGACGGAGAACAACGAAATAATCTCCGACCAGCGCACCGGCAGCATGGTGTCGGCCTTCTGCGAATCGTATTATCAGAGCACGGGCATGCCCGTGGTTGCGGTTTCGGCAAGCATAAGCGGCTCGTCCATTTTAAAGTGGCTGCCCGGCGAACCCGATACGGCCTATGACGAGGCCGCAAGAAGGCTGAACGCCTGCCTCGATTACCTCGAAACGCAGACCGAATACGAAGTAAGGCATATCGGCATGGTGTGGTGCCAGGGCGAAACCGACGCTTACAACGAAGAGCACGGCGAGTTCGGTTATTGCCAAAAGCTTACAACGCTGTACGAAAGCCTCAACAGGGACGCGGGCGTCGAAAACTGCTTTGTCGTCACGCCCAGCATGTACACCGACGGTTCGGTAATAGAGCACAAGCGCAAGCTTATAGATAAGCAGGTGCGGCTCTGCGAGGAGAGCGATGATTTCGTGCTTGTTTCGCGCAAGTTCGAAAACGTTCCCGCAAATTTGCGCGAAGATCCCCACTTCTGTCAGGGCGTGTACAACGTGTGCGGCTGGGAGGCGGGCAAAAACGCCGCGCTGTTCTTTGAAACGGACAGCGAAATGATATGCGGCACATATGTCGAGGGCGAGGCCGAAGAGCTTGCCGCCCGGTTCGGCATAACAATCACATACAGCCGCTTTATGTAGGGCGTCAATACGCGGCGCGGGAGCGGGACGGCGCGTTCCGCTCCCGCGCCGCGTAAAAACAAAATATTTTTCCGAAAGGTTGCGCATACTGTGGGCAACCTTTCGGGCTATTAAAATTAACTGTACGCAAAAGGGTGCGGCGGCGCAAAGGGGGCCTGATATGCGGCGATCACCGCATATCTGCCGCGCGGCAAAACGCCCGCTGTTGACAATGCGGCCCTTTAATGGTATAATCAAAACGGCGGGAGTGCCGTCCGTTTTGCGCTCTTTGCGTACCGAACGGAGAAAAAACATGGTCATAGGTATTCTTGAAGACGAGCGCGACGTCGCCGAAACTATCGAAAGGTACATCCGAACGTATTTCGACGGCATAGGAAGGGGCGGGGATATAGAGATACGCTACTTTTCCAACGCCTTCGACCTGCTCGAAAATTACCGCGCCGATTACGACGTTCTGTTCATGGACATACAGCTTAACGTTATGAGCGGCATGGAGTCGGCCGTGCTCATACGCAGGCAGGATCCGCAGGTGCTTATAATTTTTGTAACCAACCTCGCTCAGTACGCGGTGGAGGGGTATCAGGTAAACGCCTTCGATTTCATCTTAAAGCCCGTCGATTACAACGGCTTCGCCATGAAGCTTTCAAGGATATGCAAAGAGCTTGAACACCGCAGCGACAGGGGCTCGGTAACTTTAAAAACAAAGGCGGGCTTTATGCGGCTGAGCATATCGCGCATATCTTATGTCGAGGTGCGCGGGCACGACATAATTTACCACATGGACGGCGAAAACATTACGGCCCGCGGTACCATGAAGAACGTGGCAAGCCAGCTCGAAGGCCACTATTTTTCGCTGTGCAACAGCTGCTATCTGGTAAATCTCGCCTATGTAAAAAAGGCGAACAAGACCGTGCTTTTAAGCACGGGCGAAGAACTTGCCATAAGCCAGGGCAAGCGCAAGCAATTCATGGCGCATCTTGCAAAATATCTGGGCGGTACCATTTAGTGCCGTCTTCGGGGGCGTGGGTATGGAAACGTTTTTGGCTCTTATAATGACGCCGCTCATGGCGGCCGAAATACTTGCGGGCGAATATATGATTGCGCGCTGTTTCGAGCGGCGCAATTATTTTTATCTCCGCTTTTTCGGCAGCGCGGCGGTGTGCGTGCTGCTCACCGTGTGGATAGAACTGGTATACTATCTGATCACGGGTGAGCACTTCAACTACGGCACTTCGGCCGAAGCCGCCGACATATATTTTAAAATATTTTACTACATAGTCATCTTCGGCATGACGATATTCTGCGTGTGGTTCAGCTTCAAACAGTCGTTCATACTCATCATCGTATGCTGTTCAACGGGCTATGCCATCCAGCATATAGCGTCGTCGGCGGGCATGCTGCTTTCGGTTGCAACCGCAGGTTTGCCCTCTCCGTGGCTGTATGTCGCCGAAGCCGCCTCGTGGCTGGCCACGCGCGCGGCGGTGTACGGCACGGTGTTCGCCATGATAAGGCAGCTTCGCTTCGAAGAGGAGTTTTATCCCGGCAGCAAAAAGCACAAAATAATTTTATGCTTTTTGGCGATCATCGCGTTCATATGTCTTTCGCGCCTCTCCTACGACGACCCCGACCGCTCGCTGTTTGCAAAGATAGCCGAACCGTGCTATGCGATGCTGTGCAGCGCGCTTATAATAGCCGTGCAGCTCAGCATGGCCAAGAACGACGAAACCAATAAAGAGCTTTTAAGCGCGAAGGAACTGCTGCACCAGGAGCGCGAGCAGTACTTTATGACAAAGGAAAATATAGAGATAATAAACGAAAAGTGTCACGACCTGAAACATCAGATAGCCTTCCTGCGCGAAGATAAGTCGGATAAATACATCTCCGAAATAGAAAAAGCCGTGATGATATACGACTCCACGGTAAAAACGGGCAGCGCCGTTTTGGATATACTGCTCACCGAAAGAAAGCTGCAATGCGAATCCAAGGGCATCAAGCTTACCGTGGTGGTAAACGGCAAACTGTTGGAATTCATGGACGAGATGGAGGTGTATTCACTGTTCGGCAACGCGCTTTCAAACGCCATAGAAAGCGTAAGCTCGCTCCCGCAGGAGGAACGCCACATCGCGTTAAAGGTGGCGCGGCTGGGCGATATGTGCTCTATCCACGTCGAAAACCCGTATAAGGGCGAAATAAAGTTTTCGGAAGATCTGCCCGAAACCACGCGCGATAAAAAGTGGCACGGCTTCGGCATGAAGAGCATGAACCGTATCGTTACGTCGTACGGCGGAGTTATGGCCGTCACAACCGAAAACGGAATGTTCAGTCTGGATATTTTAATGCCGATCGAGAACAAATAAATCTTTAAAAACTTGATATTTTTTAAAAAAGGCACGGCTTAATTAGTTGTGCCTTTTTTGCATTGAATTGTGACAAACGTGCTGCATTTGGTCTTTTATACATTAATATGGTGTCAGATGGCCGCCCGCGTAAGCCGTGCGGAACAAATTTAAAAGTTCTTGGAGGGACAAATGAAAAGCAGGATGTCTGTTAAAAAGACGCTGGCATTGTTCGTGCCGTTTATCGCAATACTGCTCGCGCTTGCAATAGCGGTGCCGGTGTTGACGTGCGTCACGTTCAAAAACAGCATAAGCCGCTTCCTGGGCGGCATAGGCGCAAACGAACTCAGCGAAGAAACGCTTTCCGAAGGCGCGGAACTGGTTGAAGACATCGCCGAGGAGGGAACCGTACTTTTAAAGAATCAGAACGGCGCGCTCCCCCTTTCCGCCGAGGAGATCTCGCGCGTGAACGTATTCGGCTGGGCGGCGTACGACTGGATGACCAGCACCTACGGTTCGGGCTATTCCAACACCACGCTTAAAAAGTCAAAGCTGTTCGACGCGCTGGACGAAGCGGGGATAGAATACAATACAACGCTGTACAACATGTATAAGAATTTCTATTCCGAAACCACTTCCGGCTGGGGCGTGTCCGACCTCAGGGAATACCGCGGCGACGTCGCCGTGGGCACTACCAAAAAGTTTGTTCTGCACGAACCGGGTGCGGCGTACTATACCGACGAAGTGATAAGGGGGGCGCGCGAATTTTCCGACGTCGCCCTTGTGGTGATAGGCAGAACGGGCGCGGAGGCGGCCGATCTCAGGCTGTATCAGGAAAAACAGATACAGCAGGACGGCAGCGACGTCACCGTAAGGGACAACGAGCGCACCTATCTGCAGCTCTCCACCGAGGAAGAGGAGATGATAGCCGCCGCGCAGGAGGCCTGCGACAAGGTTATAGTGCTGCTTAACACAAGCAACACCATGGAGCTCGGATTTATCGATGACGAGGGCATAGACGCCTGCCTTCTGGTGGGGCTTACGGGTCTTACGGGCGTAAACGCCGTGCCCGACCTGCTTCGCGGGGCCGACGAAGAGGGCAACCTCGTTTCGCCCTCCGGCCGTACGGCGGATACATATGCTTACAGCATTGCGTCCGCTCCCTCCTCGGTGAATTCGGGGTACGGCGGCGCGACCAAGTACAACGGCTTTACGGGCTACCAAAAGGCGTATTACGACGCGTTCATCGATTACTATGAAGGCATATACGTCGGCTACCGCTACTATGAAACGGCCGCCGAGGAAGGATTTATAAACTATGACGAAACCGTGCAGTACCCCTTCGGGTACGGCCTCTCCTATACTTCGTTCGAGTGGGAAGTTACGGGCGTCGAAGCCGACGGCCCCGTTGCGGGCGAGGGCGAAACCCTGCCCAAGGACGGCAAGATAAGCGTCACTGTAAAGGTACACAACACGGGCGATTATCCCGCAAAAGAGGTGGTGCAGCTCTATTATACCGCACCCTATTACGACGGACAGATCGAAAAGTCCTCGGTCGTTTTGGGCGATTTTGCAAAGACCGACGTAATACAGCCGGGCGGCGACGATACCGTTACGCTTGAAATCGCCGTGCGCGACATGGCTTCTTACGACGAATACGACAAAAACGACAACGGCTTTACGGGCTATGAATTGGACGGCGGCGAATATACGCTCAGTCTTAAAAAGAACTCGCACGAGCTTGCCGTCATGCATGCGGCATCTTCAACGGGCGCGCAGCTCGGCTTCACTGTTCCCCAACAGGGCTATACTTACCCCACCGACGAAGCGACGGGAAACGCCGTCGAAAACAGATTTACGGGCGATGGCGCGATAGACGGCTATCAGCTCGACGGCAGTCAGGAGAGTGCCTCCATCGTATATCTCTCCCGCGCGGACTTCGAGGGCACCTTCCCCAAGGCCGTGGTAACGAGGGACAGAAACGCGCAGGCGTACGAGATAGCCATGGCGCAGCAGCCCACCGCCGAACAGCTTAAAGCCACGGGCTACGGCGCGGTGGAAGAGCCGTGGACTTCGGTAAACGCCGACCTCACGCTCGAAGACATGCTCGATGTGGAAGACTACGACAGCCTCGACTGGCAGGATTTCGTAAGTCAGATCTCCAAGCCGGAACTGCTCGAACTCATCCGTAACGGCTACTTCAAGACGGCCGAAATACAGAGCATAGGCAAGGAGGAGTATGTCGATCTCGACGGCCCCGCGGGGCTCAACACCAGGGTCACCAGCAACACGGGCTGTTCGTTTATCGCCTACCCCTGCGAAACGCTCATCGCGCAGACGTGGAACGAAGATCTCGCCTATGCCGTGGGCAAGAGCGTGGGCGTCGAAGCCGCCGAAGCCGAAGCGGGCATAATGGGCTGGTACGCGCCCGGCGCGAACATCCACCGCAACCCCTACGGCGGGCGCAACGCCGAGTATTATTCCGAAGACGGCCTGCTCTCCGGCAGGTTTGCGGCGGCCACCGTAAAGGGAGCCAAGGAAGAGGGGCTGTACTGCTACATGAAGCACTTCGTCGCCAACGACAGCGAATCCCTGCGCGAGGGGCTGTATACGTTCATGACCGAACAGACCCTGCGCGAAATATATCTTACACCCTATGAGATCGCCGTAAAAGAGGGCGGCTCCAACGCCATAATGACGGCCATGAACAGGCTGGGCGCAACGTGGTGCGGAGCAAGCTACGCGCTCTGCACCCAGATACTCCGCGAGGAATGGGGGTTCAACGGCACTCTCGTTACCGACTGGGTGGATACAGGCACAACCTACATGCCCGTGTATAAGGGCATATGGGCGGGCAACGATATTTGGCTGAACAACAACGACGGCAACATCTCGCCCATGTTCAGCGACGACCTTGCCGAAGACGACGTGTTTGTAACGCTTGCGCAAAAGGTTGCGCACAACGTGCTTTGGACGCTTACCGATACCCTCCGCACGGCCGACGCGTCTCTGTCCGCCGGCACTACCTACGACATGACGTGGGTGTGGTATACGGTGTTCCCCGCAGAGCTTGTGTTTGCGGCGGGAATAGCGGTGCTCGTTTTCTTTGCGGTGCGCAATATCCGCCGCGCAAAGCGGGACGGGGCGGTTTTTGAAGAATCCGAAGTCAAAACCGAATGATTATAGTTCGTGCATTATGAGGTTACAATGTCTTTGATCAAAAAAATTGCGCGCGCCGCGGTTGTGGCGGCGGCGTGCGCGCTGGCCCTCGGCGGAGCGGGCTGTGTGCAGTCCGCTCCGCCCGGCGAACAGTCGAGCGGCCTTTTAAAGGACGTATACGGCGATTACTTTACCGTGGGCACGGCCGTTCAGTCGCGCACGCTCAACAAATATTCCGACGTATTGCCCCACTTCAACAGCGTCACCGCCGAAACCGAAATGAAGTGGAGCCGCCTCGAACGGCAGCAGGGCGCGTACGACTATTCGGGCGCCGACGCTGTCATACGTTGGGCGGAGGAACACGACGCCGCCGTGCGCGGACACTGCCTTGTGTGGTATAAATCGCTGCCCGGCTGGGTGCTTGCCGAAGGCACTACAAAAAGTCAGGCTCTCGCGCGCATGCAGACGCACATAGACGAAACGATGCGGCGCTTCGGCGATTCGGTGTACTGCTGGGACGTGGTCAACGAAGCCATCAAGGATTCGCTCGCTTCGTGGCAGCTCGAAAGCGGCGATATATGGCGCACGGGCAACATATCGGGCGGCGATACGGGCGACTGGTACGCCGTGTGCGGCGAAGATTATGTAAAACAGGCGTTCATATACGCCGACGAAGCGCGCACAAAGTACGGGCTGGACGACGTTGAACTGTTTTACAACGACTATGCTTTAAACAGTGCAAACAAGCGCGAAGCGTGCGTGCAGCTTGTCGAAATGCTGCGCGAAGACGACATTCCCATAGACGGAATAGGCATGCAGGGCCACTACAAGCTCTCCGACTACCTTGCCGACCCTCAAAAATTTATCGAAGGGTTCGAAGAGTCGGTAAAAACATTCACGGGCCTCGGTCTGGACGTTCACGTCACCGAGCTGGATATACGCGTGTACGAAAACGACGGCGATCCGCCCGCATTCGACTCGCTTCCCCTTTCGGTGGAGTTGCAGCAGGCCGAAATGTATGCGGATATATTCGAGGTACTGCGCGAATACTCCATTCCGTGGAAGGACGGGGCGGGCTGCGTTACCAACGTAACGGTGTGGGGCGCGGCCGACGATTCCGCCGCCTGGGACACCGAAGCGCACAAGGAATATCCCCTGCTCTTCGACGAGGAACATCGGCCCAAAGAGGCGTACTATTCCATAATCTCTTTCTGAAAATTTTTTAGGAGAAAACGATGCAAAAATTATTTTCCAAAGTAATGTGGAGCATAATTACGGGCATATTCGCCGTGCTGACGACGGCGAGCATAGTGCTTGCATATCTGGCCAACGCCAATTCCACGGCCGTTAACATGGCGTTGAACACTTCCACGATAGTTACCATAAACGACCCCGACGCCGTGGCCACGGATTTTTACACCACCGACTACGAATTCGAACGCAACGGCGAAAACATGTATGCCGAAGACGCCGCCGCCATCGAGGAGGCCGAAGCCGAAGGCGCGGTGCTCCTTTGGAACAAGAGCGCGGCTCTGCCGCTTGCCGGCACCGAATCGGTCAGCCTTTTGGGTAAGTCGTCGGTCGATCTGGTCGAGTGCGGTTCGGGTTCGGGCTTTACAAGAACTTACGACTACAAGCTCGGCAGGGAAGTGCGCACCACCATGAAGGACGCCTTCGAAAGCCGCGGCTTCAATGTAAACGGCACGCTGTGGAATTTTTATTCGACGGGCGCGGGCAGCAGCGATAAGTACAACCGCACCTCTCCCGAAGAACTGTGCACTCCCTGGCAGCAGTGGTATGTGAACGAAGTGCCGTGGAGCGTGTACACCGACGAGGTAAAAAGGTCTTTTTCGCAGTACGGCGACGCGGCGATAGTCGTGCTTTCGCGTTCGGGCGGAGAATATTCCGACTTGCACTATAACTATGCCAATACGAACGACGCCGTGGGCGCAAACGATGCCGGCAGCGCGGAAAACACTTCGGCGGAGGGCGGGTATCTCGGCCTGACCGACGAGGAGGAAGAGCTGCTTGAAAACGTGACCGACGGCACTTTCGGCAAGGTAATCGTCCTTTTAAATACGGGCAACCCCATTCAGATGCAGGATCTCGAAAAGTATTACGACGGCATCGACGCGTGCATGTGGATAGGTCAGCCCGGCTCCACGGGCATAAACGCCGTCGCCGACCTTATCAAAGGCAAGGACATGCAGGGCAACGACCTTTCGCCTTCGGGCAGACTAACCGATACATGGGTGTACGACAACAATTCCGCGCCCGCCACGGTAAACGACGGCAACTATACTTACGCCAACACCGATCTTCTTAACACAAAGCTTAAAGCCGACATCGGCTACCACAGCAAATATATGGTGTATCAGGAGGGCATATACATAGGCTACCGCTATTACGAAACGCGCTATGCCGACCTCGTTGCGGGGAAAGGCAACGCCGATTCCGAAAAGGGTGCAAAACATTCAAAGGGCGGCTGGAACTACGACGAGGAAGTGGCCTTCCCCTTCGGCTACGGCCTTTCGTACACCGAATTTACATACAGCGGGTTCGAAGTCTCCTATCGCGACGGCGAATATACGGTGAGCGTAAACGTCACCAACACGGGCGACGCGTCGGGCAAAGAAGTGGTGATGGTATACCTTTCCAAGCCCTACACCGAATACGATATACAGACGGGCATAGAAAAGTCGGCTATAGAGCTTGCGGGCTATGCAAAGACCCGCACCCTTGCTCCCGGCGAAGAGCAGACTGTAACGGTCGCCGTGCCCGAAGAGTACTTTAAAACATACGACGCCAACGGCGAACAGACGTATATAATCGAAGAGGGCACCTACTTCCTCACCGTCGCAAGCGACGCGCATACCGCCGTAAACAACATACTCGAACACGGCGGGTACGAGGTTTCGCAGTCGGTCATGGGCGGCGTCGAAAACACCAAAGAAGTATCTTTCGGCAAGGATTTCGCGTATGCCTTCGAACTTGAAGAGGACTTCTGGACTTACGCAAGGTCGTCGCAGACGGGCGAGGATATATACAACAGATTCGACTCCGCCGACATAAACAAGTATGACGGCAGGGGCAACAACTCGGTCACCTGGCTTTCGCGCAGCGACTGGGATAAAACTTATCCCCAAGGCCCCGCAAAGCTTTCGCTCAACACGCAGATGGCAAGTGATCTCGACTATGACAGGCTGCCCGCCGACGACGGCTACGACATGCCCGTTTACGGCGTGTTCGAAAGCGGCTCTCCCGACGCGCCCGACGTAAAGAACGGCGACCTGGTGGCGTATCAATTTATGGACGCACCCCTGTATCCCGAACTCGCATCCGATCCCGACGAAGTTTATAACGAAGAGGACGGGCTCACCTACCGCGACTGGGAGGCGCGCTGGAATCAGCTGCTGGATCAGATGACGTTTGAAGAGCAGGTATACATCGTGGTAAATTCCTATCACTGGATACAGGGCGCCGAATCGATAGCTCTTCCCGCGTCCCGTCAGGAGAACGGCCCCGTGGGTATCACAAAGAGGGAAGAAATTTTCTTCTCGCTTCCCAACGAAGAGACCCTGCGCGAAACGGGCTGGGTATGGGTATCCTATCCCTGCGCAGGCATAATAGCCGCTTCGTTCAATAACGAAATCGCCCAAAACATAGGCGAACACAAGAGCGAGGACATGCTCTATCTCGGCTATAACGGCATATACGGCCCCGGCGTAAATCTTCACCGCAGTCCTTACGGCGGCAGGGCGTTTGAATATCCCTCCGAAGATCCCTTCCTCGCAGGCATGATAGAAGCTTACGAGTGCATAGGCATCGAAAGCAAGGGCTGCCTTGCATACGCAAAGCACTTTGCCCTCAACGATATGGAAACCAACCGCGTAAACTGCGGAATATGGGCCAACGAACAGACCGTGCGCGAAATTTATCTGCGCGCCTTCGAAATAGTGTTCACCGAGGGCAAGGCGAGTGCCACCATGAACGCCTACACCCGCATGGGTACGACGTGGAGCGGCGCCAGCTATGAAATGATGACCGAAGTTCTGCGCGGGGAGTGGGGCTGGGACGGCCTTGTAATATCCGACTGGGATACGAAGGGCAGCGCGATGTCCAAGCTCGATGGCGTGCTTGCGGGTACCGATACTTTCGACGGCAACAACGCGGTCGAAGTGCTCACCGTTTACAGCGACAACGCTGCCGTGGCGCAGGCCGTAAGGCAGGCTGCAAAGCGCGTTATATACAACGTCGTGCGCACCAACGCCATGAACGGCATGACGATAAGCTCCCGCACCGTAAAGGTGACACCCTGGTGGCAGACGCTGCTGCTCACTCTGGAATGCACCTTCGGCGCGCTCACCGCGGCGGCCGTCGGCATGTTCGTCGCGTCGGTAGTCATCGACATTCGCCGAAAGCGCAACGCCGCCACCCTCGTGGTTCCGGGCGAAGACGACCTGCCTCCCGAAGAATAAACTATCGCAAATAACTTCCTTATAAATATCCGTCCGCTGCGCGGGCGGATATTTATTGCGCGGCAGGTTGTCTTTCGGCCGCCCCCGGTGCGGCCGAATAAAAAAACGCGGACGGGCTTTTCCCCGTCCGCGTTTGCGCATTGCGGCGATATAAAATTTTGCACGGAACGTCGCGGGTCAGCCGTCGCCCCTGCACAGGGGAGGCAAATCGGCCTTGGTCAGCGCGGCGGCGACGTCGCCGCCGTACATATACAGAATAAACGATTCGGTGCGGGCGTCGAGATATGTGAATATCTTGTCCATTGTTTCTGATTGTTCCCGCTTGTTAGAACCTTTTTTGAATTTTACGGCGATAAGCGTTTTGCCCTTGCCGTAATCGGCGGCGTACGCTTCCGCCATGATCTTTCCGCCAAGCGTTTTAATGCGCTCGGCAAGCTCTGCCTGCGTTTCGGGCGAAAGTGCGCAGGCGGCAAGGGGGTGTTCCTTGCTCCATGCGGTGTTTTTTTGCTGTTTCTCGGCCTCCATAACCTGTTCGGGGCCTTCGCTGCGGTATTCGTTCAGCAGCTTTTCGTCGCCCGAAAGCAGGGCGAACCTGCCTATGTAATTTATGCAGGTCTGGCTCAGGTCCGGATCGGCGGCCATTGCCGCGCGCAGGTGCTCTATGCATCTGCCGTCGCCGCAGTCAAAATATATGCGCGCCTTGTAAAAGTGGGCATAGGCATAGCCGTTGTCCTTTGCAAGCATCTTATCGGCTATCTCCATGGCTCTGCCGTTATCCACGCCGTAGTATGCCGACAACGCCTCGGTCATCTCGTCGGGCGGCAGCGTCTTTCCGCTGTTTTCGGCCTCTTCATAGCGTTCCATGGCCCTCTTTCGCTCAACATAACAATTGTTGCGCACTTCGCCGTAGTTCGGCACAAGGTTGTCGTGCGCTATCCCGTCGGCAAAGGCTAAAAACTTCCTCTGCTCGGCCCTGTAATCGGCGTTCGGCTCGGTTGTATTCTCGTCGTAATCCGATATGTCCATGGCCTGCATGCGCTGGCGCAGGGTGGGGTGCGTGGCGATGCGGGCGGGCAGCTCGCGGGCGAACATCTCCTTCCAACGCCCGCCCTCGCGCTGCTTATACTGCATAAACACCTCCGCGTCGCGCGTATATATGTCGTTCGGCGCGGCGGCGCTTTCAAATCTGTCAAACGTCAGTTCGCGCACGGGCAAGTCGTAAAACGCGCCCAGCATGGCACCCTTCGCCACGGCGTTAATAAAGTTTTGCGCTTCGCCCGCGGCCTTAACTTTTTCGTCCGCCAGAATCTCGTGGTGGCGGGTTGCCATAAGTTCGTACATGGTACAGTTTATCATAAACTGTATGGCCGCCGCCGAGGTGAACCACGGTATCGCAAAGCCCAAAATGCCGTTGCTCTCCCTCATCCAGCGCATCTTTGCGCGCTCGAACCTGCGCGAACGCGAAGTGTCTATATTAACAATGTGCGCTATCTCGTGCAGCAGCACGGCGTACAGTTCGTCGCGCGTCAGCAGCGCGCACTCCACGGGATTGAGCGCGATGTATGCCGCGCCGCCCTCTTCATACACGCCGGTGCTTTCGCCGCCGAGCACAACGCAAAAATCCCTTTTGCAGTTCAAAGCTTCGGCGGCTGCGTTCACCGCGGCATATATAAGGGGATAATCCTTTTTTGAAGCGGTGTACTTCTTTTCGGTCGGCGTCGAAAGCAGGGGTGTGAACACCACTTCGAAGCACCCCGCCATAAGGTACAGTATTATCAGAACGGGCACAATATACCAGTCAACGCGCAGCGCGCCCACGAATACCGCCGTCAGCGCAAGCAGCGCGATAAGCGCGGCAAGCACCGCATATGTGCCGTTCAACGAGGCGAACACGCTCTTTTCGGCTTTGGCGTAATCGCTCTCTATCTGCTGTTTAAGCTGTTCGCTGAAATCGTATGCCTGGCGAGCGTTCATTCGGTCGTACTTCGCGTTCATCTGCTTGGTGAGCGCGATGTTCACTGCGCACCATATAACGGCCGCGCCCGCGCACAGGCCTGCCGCCGCACTCCACGCTTCGGGGGCTTCGGGCAGAACCGCCGCGCCGAAAACAAAGGCCGCGATCTCCGTTATCGCCGCGCATATGCCTGCCAAAATATACAGCAGAATGTTTTTCGCCTTAAAGTTCATATTTTCTCTCCCTGTATAAAACGTTAAATCGATTATACCATAATATTGTTTTTAATGCAATGCATTTCAAATTGTTTTGCACCCGCCGCGCGGCGTGGATTAATTTATGTGCAAACTTCGCTTTAAGCGGATCGCGTAAAATGCGGCATACCCTGTCATCCTGAGCGAAGTGCCGAGCGAATAGCGAGGCGCGAAGTCGAAGGATCTTGCAGGGTTACAATAGGGCTTGCGTATAGGAACATGGGCATGATTGCATTGCAACTGCTTTGCGGAAACCTAAGCAGATTCTTCGACACGCCGCATGCGCGGCGGCTCAGAATGACATCGCGTCGTCAAACTCCGCTTTAAGCAAGCCGCGTAAATGCGGGCTGCAATCGCGCTCCGTTGCCGCCGCTCTTATCGCGCAAAAGCCACGGTTTTGCGCGAGGTTAAGGAATATTTTTTGTGCTCCGCAAAAGCAAATGCGCCGTTGCGCCCGCCCCCGTCTTAACGTCGGGTGCTATGCGCGGGCGATTTGCTTCAAATAATAAAAGGGTGCTCGGCGAAGCCTGCGCACGCTGCGCGGCAGGGTTATATTATTTGTATCTATCGCTGTCCGCGTAATAAAGCCGTGCAATGTAATAACGCCTGTTCGCGGAACACGGCAGCGGCGACACGCCGCTGTCCGCGGAATAATGTTGTGCAATGTTATAACGCCTGTTCGCGGAACCTTGCTGCGGGACACTCCCGCCGGCCGCGGAATACGGCTGTGCAATATAATAACGCTTGATTTTTATTGTGAAAATATTTATAATTACGTTAAAACAACATGCCGCCCGCAACGTGCCGGCGGCGGAGGAACGATGGAAGAGATCAAACTTAGCGGCGTTACAAAATCCTATGGTTCTGGAGATGGCAAAATAGTCGCCCTCGACGGCGTTGACTTCAATATATCCCGCGGCGAATTTGCCGTAATACTCGGCCCCAGCGGTTCGGGCAAGAGCACGGTTTTAAACATTCTCGGCGGCATGGACAGCGCGGACGGCGGCGAAGTGAACGTGTTCGGAGCCAGGGTGGACGCCATGAGCGCGCGCGAGCTGGTGAATTACCGCCGCAACGATATAGGCTTTGTTTTTCAGTTCTATAACCTCATGCCCAACCTCACCGCGTTCGAAAACGTCGCGCTCGCCTGCACCGAAAGCGGGCTTGACGTCGGCGAGCTCATGCGCGGCGTGGGGCTGGAAAAGCGGCGCAACAATTTTCCCGCGCAGCTTTCGGGCGGGGAACAGCAGCGCGTGGCCATTGCCCGCGCCATAGTAAAAAAGCCCAAACTGCTGCTCTGCGACGAGCCGACGGGCGCGCTCGATTCAAAGACGGGTCAAAAGATAATAGAGCTGCTTTCGGATATACGCAGTCGTTACGGCACCACCGTGGTCGTGGTAACGCACAACGCGTCGCTTGCGGGCGTGGCAGACCGCGTTATACGCCTCGCCGACGGCAGAGTGACGCAGAACGTGCTGAATGAAAACGTACTCAAGGCGGGTGAAATAGAGTGGTAAACAGATTGCTTGCAAAACTTTTGCTGCGCGAGCTAAAAGGCAACTGGTTTCAGTATCTTTCGATGCTCGCAATAACCTTTCTGGCCGTAACGCTGTTCACGGGTTTCGTGTCCAACACAATCACGCTGCGCACCCGCACCGACCTGTATATGGAGCAGAGCAACGTAGCCTCGCTGATATTGCAGGCCACCGTGTTCGAAGATTCTGACGTCTCGTTTTTGCAGGACGGCGGAGGTATAGACGAGCTTGAATTCCGCACTTATGCCGACGGCGCGTACAGCGTTTCGGGCTCGGCCGAGGGTGCTATCGAAAGCACTCTTTCGGCCAAGTTCTACATAACCGACGGCAACGAAAAAATCAACAGACCGTACATCGTCGAAGGCGAAGCGGGCTTTATGATCGATAAGTCGGTGGCCGATCTCTACGGTTGCCGCGTGGGTGATAAAGTGACGGTGGATATGTCGGCGCGCGCCTCCGCAATAGAATTGCCGGGCATACCTTCTTCGGTGGCGGCCTCCGTACTCGGCCGGCTGGAATTCACCGTTACCGGGCTGATGTATTCGATAGAGGGGGTGAATATATACGACACCTCGCCCGCGTTCATAACCTACGGGGCGTTCTGGCAGTCGCTCACGGACAATCCCCTCGTAAAGGCCGCGCTGTCCGCCGCGGGAATAGATATGGAGGACGTGATAGAGCTTACGCGCAACCAGGCTCTCATCCGCTGCGCCGACGGCGAGGCGGTTCGCGGCGACGTGAACGCCTACTTCAACGCCAAGGCCCAAAACAACCTCGTGTTCATATACGACCGCGAAAGCATGGAGTCGGTGGTGGTGCTCGATAACGAAGCCTCGCAGTCGCTCAACATGCTGTATGTCTTCCCCGTGCTGTTCTTTCTCGTCGCGGTGCTGGTAATAATGACGACGATAGGCCGCCTCATCCTGCGCGAGCGCACCAACGTCGGCACGATGAAGGCTTTGGGCATTTCAAACGCCAAAATAGTGTTGTTGTACGCCTCGCTGGGCGGGGCAGTCACCTTTATCGGCAGCTGTCTGGGCGCGGCCGTCGGCCCGCTTATCATACCTTCGGTAATGAACATAAAGTACGGGCTTATATATTCCATGCCCATGCTCTGCGGCATACTTTACAGTCCGCTGTGGACAACTTTGACTATCGCCGTCGTAACCGCCGCCGCGCTGCTCATAGGCGTGGGGTGTTCGCGCTCGATAATACGCGAAAAGCCCGCCGAATGCATGCGCCCCAAGCAGACGGCTTACGCGCCCAAACGCACCATCGATACCGGCGGAACAAATCAGGCCGCGCTCACCTGCCGCATGGGGCTGCGCAACATAGCGATAAACAAACGCCGCGCGCTCATGACGGTTATCGGCATCACGGGCTGCACCGCGCTGCTTTTGACCTCGTTCGGCATAGGTGACACCATCGACGCCTCGGTATACAACGACTTCGGCGGCATGTTCCGCTATGACGTTCTGGCAAGCTGCAACGCCTCGGCGCAGAGCGGGGTGGAAGAGGAACTGTCCGCATTAAAGGACGCGGGCGAAATACAAAACTGGGAATTCAACCGCATATATGCGGCAACGGCCGCCGCCGAAGGGGTCACAAAGACCGTGGCCGTGTATGTCATTCCCGACGATTCCACGATGACCGACGTGCTCGAAGGGGGCGGCGTCGCCCTGTCCGCAAGCACGGCCGAAGATCTGGGCGCGGCAGCGGGCGACAGCATAACCTTTACCGTCGGGTCGTGTTCGGTCGAATATACTGTCGGGCGAATAGTAACAACCACCACGCGCAACGGGCTGTATATAACCCAATCGGATAATTCGTTTACCGAGGACTGTTACTACACGGCCAACGTGTGGATACAAACCTCCTCGCCCGAAGCCGTGCGCGACAAGCTTATGAACACCGACGACGTGCTTGCGGCCTCCACGATGGATGAACAGCTCGAAGAGATCCGCAGCCTCGCCTCCACGGTGAACACTATGAAGTACACGGTGATGGTGTTTGCCATAGCCCTGTCGGTCGTCGTATTATACAATCTTTCGCTGCTCAACGTAAAGGAGCGCACACGCGACATGGCCACGCTCAAAGTGCTGGGCTTTACCAACGGCAAAATAGCCGCAACGCTGTTTGTCGAAAGCTTCACGCTCACGTTTGCGGGAACGGCAGTCGGCATGCTGCTGGGTTTCCCGCTGCTGTATCTCGTTATGAAGCTGAACGAGCTGGCCACCATAGCCTTCATATACTATCTCGCTCCGCTCTCGTATTTTCTGTCCGCGCTCATCTCTCTGGGCACGGGCGCGGTAATAAACGTGCTGTTCGGCGCGGTCGTCTCCAAGATAGACATGACCGCCTCGTTAAAGAGCGTCGAATAATTTTTTTGCGGCGGGCGGCATGCCGCGTTGACCTCTCCTTTTAAAGGTTTTTCGGCGGCGTTAAAATCCCAAAAATAAAAAAATGCCTTCAAACGCTTGACAAAGTGCGGGCGTGTGGGGCATAATAATAAAAATTTAATTTGCTGTGAACGAGCGAGTAACACGGGAATGCGTATTCAGCGAGCGGATGACGGTGCAAGATCCGCTATTGCGCCCTTGCGAAGAACCCTCGGGAGCATGTCGCCCCAACCTCGTGCGGCGGGCAGTAGGGCGGCCGGCGCGCCTCCGTAATGGCGCAAGAGCGATCGCTTCGCGCCTTTTGCCTGCGATAATTTAGGTGGTACCGCGGATAGCACTTACGGCTGTTCGTCCTAATCGGACGAACGGCCTTTATTATACTCTTTTTTCGGCGGTGCGCCGCGCGGCGCGAATATTCAAAGGAGGTTTTTATGTGCTCGATAATAGGATATGAAGGCAGAGATATAACTTTGCAGCAGCTCGATACGGCCTTTTCGCGCTCGTTCATGCGCGGGCCCGACGCGCGCTGCATACAGACCCTTGCGGGGGGATATATCGGGTTCAACCGCCTTGCGATAATGGGGCTGTCCTCGCTCGGCATGCAGCCCTTTTCTCTCAAAGGCAACCAGGTTGTGTGCAACGGCGAAATTTTCGGCTTCCGCAAGATCCGCCGCCAATTGATAGAGCAGGGGTATGAATTCCGCTCCAATTCCGACTGCGAAGTGCTGCTGCCGCTGTACGAAGAGTACGGCACCGACATGTTTAAAATGCTCGACGCCGAGTTCGCCATAATAATCTACGACAGAAAATCGGGTCGGTTCGTCGCCGCGCGCGACCCGATAGGCATTCGCCCGCTCTTTTACGCATACTCCGAAAGCGGCAACATAATGTTTGCCTCCGAAGCAAAGGTTTTAATGCCTCTCGCCAAAAAAATTTATCCCTTCCCGCCCGGCCACTACTACAAGGACGGCAAGTTCGTGTGCTATTCGGATATTGCCGCCGTTTCGCAGTATTCGCATGATAGTATGGGGGAAATCTTCAAAAATATCAACGCTCTTTTGACCGAAGGCGTAATAAAAAGGCTGGAATCGGACTCCCCCGTGGGCTTTTTGCTTTCGGGCGGGCTCGACAGTTCGCTTGTCTGTTCGATAGCCGCAAAATACTATAAAAAGCAGGGGCAAAAGATACGCACCTTTGCCGTCGGCATGAGCGAGGACGCGATAGATTTAAAGTATGCAAGGCGTGTGGCCGAATACATCGGCAGCGAGCACACCGAAATTTATATAACCCGCGACATGGTTTTAAGCAGCCTGAAAGAGGTGATACGCATCCTCGAAAGTTACGATATAACCACCGTGCGCGCCTCGATGGGCATGTATCTCATCTGCAAGGCCATCCACGAGCAGACGGATGTGCGCGTGCTGCTGACGGGCGAAATTTCGGACGAACTGTTCGGCTATAAGTATACCGACTATGCCCCTGACGCCGAAGAATTTCAAAAGGAGAGCCAAAAGAGGGTGAGGGAGCTGTACATGTACGACGTTCTGCGCGCCGACAGGTGCATATCCTCCAACTCGCTCGAAGCCCGCGTGCCCTTCGGTGATCTCGCCTTTGTAAAGTACGTTATGTCCGTCGACCCCGAAAAAAAGCTGAACAAATACAACATGGGCAAATACCTGCTTAGAAAATCGTTCGAAGGCGACTATCTTCCCCATGATATACTGTATCGCCAAAAGGCTGCGTTTTCCGACGCGGTGGGCCACTCCATGGTGGACTATTTAAAGGAGTATGCCGAAGGCATATATACCGACGAACAGTTTAAAACGCTCTCGGCAAAGTATACCCACGCCCGCCCCTTTACCAAGGAATCGCTTTTGTACCGCGAAATATTCGAACAGTTCTATCCCGGCCAGGGGCATCTTATAAAAGATTTTTGGATGCCCAACAAAAACTGGGAAAACTGCAACGTAAACGACCCTTCCGCAAGGGTATTGAAAAATTACGGCGACAGCGGGGTATAACGCGCAGCGCGCAAACATCTGTTCCGTCCGCGCCGCGCGGCGTTTAAGCCTGCCGCAAAGCGGCCGCCTGAGGAAAGCCCGTCATAAAAATAAGGAGTTATTCTATGAAACATACCGACGTAATACAAATTATTTCCAAGCCCGAAGAATTTTTCGGCAAAACCGTTACAGTGTGCGGCTGGATACGCTCTTACCGCGACAGCAAAAACATGGCCTTCATCGCCCTCAACGACGGCACAAGCCTGCCCCACCTGCAAATAGTCATCGATAAATCCTGCGTGACCCTGCCCGAAGGCGCGACGCGCGTGGGTTCTTCGGTGAAGATAGAGGGCGAGGCGGTAAAGTCGTTCAACAAAAACCAGGCGGTGGAAGTAAACGCAAAATCGGTTTCGCTGCTGGGCGACTGTCCCCTCGATTATCCCATCCAAAAGGCCAAAACGTCGCTCGACTATTTAAGAACCCTGCCCCATCTGCGCGTACGCACCAACACCTTTAACGCGGTGTTCAGAATACGCAGCAAAATTTCCGCGGCCATCCACCGTTATTTTCAGCAGAACGGCTATATGTATGTTCACACGCCCATAATCACGGGCAGCGACTGCGAGGGCGCGGGCAAAATCTTTCAGGTGACCACTCTGGGCTATGCCCCCGAATATAAATCGGCGGAAGAGTACTACGCCGCCGACTTCTTCGGCCGCAGGGCGGGGCTTACCGTTTCGGGCCAGCTCGAAGGCGAAGTAATGGCCACGGCGTTCGGCAAAATTTATACGTTCGGCCCCACTTTCCGCGCCGAAAATTCCAACACCACCCGCCATGCCGCCGAGTTCTGGCAGATAGAGCCTGAGGTTGCCTTTGCCGAACTTGACGACATAATCGAAATCGCCACCGAGTTCATAAAGTATATAATCAAGGCGGTCATAGACGAATGCCCCGCGGAGCTCGACCTTTTGGAACGTTTTTACGAGTCGGGCTTAAAGGCCAAGCTGCAAAAGGTGGTCGATGACGAGTTCGCCCGCGTAGACTATTCCGAAGCGATTGAAATATTAAAAAAGAGCGGCAGGCAGTTTGTATATCCCGTGGAATGGGGGCTCGATCTGCAAACCGAGCACGAACGCTATCTCACCGACGAGGTGTACAACCGCCCCGTGTTCGTCGTAAATTATCCCAAGGATATAAAGTCCTTTTACATGAAGCAGAACCCCGACGGCAAAACCGTTGCCGCAACCGACCTGCTCGTGCCCGGCGTGGGCGAAATAATAGGTTGCAGCGAGCGCGAAGCCGACTATGACAAGCTGCTTAAAGCCATTTCAGACCGCGGAATGAAGATGAGCGACTATGCAAACTACCTCGATCTGCGCAAATACGGCTCGGTGCCCCACAGCGGTTTCGGTTTGGGGTTGGAGCGCATATTGATGTACGTTACCGGCATGGGCAACATCCGCGACACGCAGATATTCCCCCGCGCAAAGGACGAGCTGCGCTGACCTTCGCCGTTAAAATGCGGATATGTAAAACGGATATATAAAAAGAGTGCGGGGGCGCGTTAAACGCGCCCCCGCGCTAAAATATTTGTGCGTTGGCCGCGGCATATTGCCGCGGCAATTAAAATTTTAAGGGGGTTTAAGCAGATAAATCCGCTCTTCGAACGGCCATGCCGTTCAGCCCGGATCGCGGAATCCCTTGCCCAAAATTTCGGTGGCGTCGGATACTATTATAAACGAGGCGGGGTCTAACTGCTTTGCCTTTGCGCGCAGGCGCACGGCTTCGGGGCGGTTGCAAACCACAATAAGAACGTGTTTTTCGTTGCCCGTGTAACCGCCCGTCGCGGTATATGTGGTATAGTCGCGGTGCATGGTATCTATTATATATCCGCCTATCTTTTCCACTTCGTTGGTTATAACGGTAACATATTTGCTCTTGCCTATGTCCTCTATAACGCCGTCTATGACAAACGCCTTGGCAAACAGACCCAGCATCGAAAACAATCCCGCTTCAACGTCGAATATAAAGAAGGTCGAGGCGGCTATGAGCGCGTCGGTGATAAGCAGCGCGCGCCCCACATGCAGGCGGGTATACTTTTTAAGTATAAGCGCGACTATGTCGGTTCCGCCCGAAGAAGCTCCGCAGTTGAACATTATCGCGCTGCCCACGCCCGTTAAAAGTATGGCAAATACAAGCTCTAAAAACGTTTGGTTCGTCAACGGCCCGGCAAGCGGCACAAGCAGTTCGAAAAGATAGTTTTCAAGCGAATATACCACGCTGCAATATATGGTCTTAAAGGTGCAGCCGCGGCCCAAAAATATGAATCCCAAAACAAGCATCAGCGCGTTTATTATCATAAGTATTTGCGACTGCGTAAGGGGTATATACGGCTGCAAAATAATCGAAAGGCCGCTCACTCCGCCCGTGGCAAAGTGGTTGGGCGATTTAAAAAAGTATACGCCCGCGGCCAACGCCAGCGCGCCGGCGTTTAATAAAGTCCAGTACTTAACTTGTTCAAATATCTTTTTTTTGTCTGCCATAACACAAAATACGGCGGCTGTGCGCCCAAAATATTTTTCTCTCGGCTATATAATATCATACATTTTTCGCCAATGCAATTGTTATCGGGCTGTTTTATTCCGCCGGGCTAAAATTATCGGTGCGGATCCTTATAAAAAGAGACCGAGGTTCCGCTCGTATGCGGCGATAATTTTTAGTGGTTTGGCGTAAAGGGGCGGGCCCCGTCGTGTTTAAAGTTGTCACAGGGCTCTTCGCCTTTGCTGTGATCGAAAGGTAGCCGCGGGTTGTAAGCCGCTGTCCGTACGCGTCCGGCAGGGGTTGACAAATCGGCGTAAAGTGGTATAATTTATAAAAAAGAGGGATCCTTTCCCGACGGGGAGGTGCGGTTAAATTGACTGCAAAAAAGCTTAAAACGGCATCGGTAACAGTTCTGTGGGCCGCTGTCGCGGCGGCGGTCGCGCACTTTGTGTGGGTTGCGGCAATCGGAGCTTCGATAGATTTCGGCAGCGTATTTTTAAATATCGTGTCTTACGGCGTTCCCGTGCTCGTATTTGCCCTGGCCGCGCGGTTGTTCGGGTGCGAAAAATCTGCCGCGGGAATGGCGGATGCGGTATTCTTTGCCCTTGGCGCGTCCGTCTATTTTGCAATGGCACTGCACGTTACTATCGCGGGCGCGGTCGGCGATATGCTGTCGGAGTACTTAAACGTGCCGGTCTGCTATCTTCCGTTTATTGCGGCAATCGGTCTTGTATGGCTGTTCGTGCGCATAAGGCCGGCCGCCGACGCGGGAAGGGTGCATAAGGTTCTCTACGTGCTGCCCGTCGTTTCCCTTGCGGCAATGGTAATACACTGCGGCGCGCTGTGCATTGCCGAACTTGTGCGCGACGGTTCGGTAAGCAGTGCCCCCTGGTGGACGATGCCGCTTGTGTGCGGGCTGTGCTATCTCGTTTCCGCCCTCGTGCTTTCGGGGGTATACGTCCTACATGCAAAACTGTGTGCGCGCAAGCCGCGCGCTTCATGAATGTTTAAACCGCAGGGCCGCCTCAAAACAGGCGGCCCTGCATTTGCTTTCCATGCCGTCCGGCGCGATAAAATCGCAAAAACTGTATTCACTGTATTAAAAATGTATTGTACTATCTGTATCAATTGTATTAAGTGTATTATAAAATAATGCGGTTGACGGGCGCGCTTGCGCGATTGGTTTGCGCATGGAGCGGGTGGCGGATGAGTAATATATGCAATAAAAATCCAAAAAATTTGCGCCCTGTGCTTGCAAACGGCGGGAGCATGTGGTAAAATAGATTTGTTAAAAAGTTTAAAATGAATTTTGTCAGGGGAATAGCGTATGAAAATAGTATTTTTTGGCGATTCCATAACCGACTGCGGCAGGGACAGGACCGATCCTTCCTCGCTCGGCAACGGTTATGTTAAAATTTTGGCGGACAAACTGCGGCCCATCTATCCCGATATGGATATAGAGCTAATCAATCAGGGCGTTTCGGGCAACGAGGTAAGCGATCTTTTAGATCGTGTGCAGAGCGACGTTATTGACGAGCATCCCGACGCGGTGGTGGTAATGATAGGCATCAACAACGTCATCCACAAGTTCACCTGCGGCCGCGAACCCGATTTTAAAAAATTCGAAAGCGATCTAAGGCGGCTTATAAAAATGCTTAAAGACGCGGGCATAGTGGTAATATTTCTCGAACCGTTCCTGCTTCCCGCTCCCGATAAGCTGCGCATGCGCAAGCTGTTCAATGCCGAGCTTGCCATAATCCGCGACGTGTGCGCCGAAATGTGCGACGAGTTTGTGGCCTACGACGAAATGTTCAACGGCCTTTGCCAAAGCACGCCCTACACGGTGTATTCGGCCGACGGCGTACATCCGCTGTTTGAAGGTTCTGATATAATCGCAAACACCGCTATCAAGGCGATACGCAAACATCTTATGTAAGGTAAAGCATGAACGTTTTAATTTTAAAAAAGCTGCTGTATGTCGCGCTTGCCGTGCTTGCGGCAATAATTCTCGGCGGAATAATCGCCCTTGCCGTCGGCGAAAGACTGGGCGTTGTGGTAATAATAATCGGCGTTGCGGCGGTGTTTCCCGTGCTCGGCGAACTGTACCGCATTTACGCCTCAAAGCCCTCTGCCGTACAGCCGATAATTCAGCGGTTCGACGAACATGAAAACGATTGACCCGCATATATGTCGCGTCCAATGCGTTTTTGCGGGCAATTTAGTTAGATAATTTGTTATATTGCTGCGCCGATTGGCGCGGCTTTTTTGTATAACGAACCCCCCCCCAGATAGTCTGGGGGTTCAAAAATAGGCTATTGCCGATGTGGTATTGAATAAAAAACTCCGTTTTGTTAAAATAGAGATGCGACCTGCCAGTTGCAT
>CALVWU010000013.1 GCA_944367955.1 uncultured Clostridia bacterium | reverse complement strand
CGTAATAAATGAATTCAACCACAAAAAAAGGAAGGCGTGTAACCTTCCTTTCTTTGTGGTTGAGGTGACGGGACTTGCCGCTTGCGCGCGGCGCACGATTGACAGCCCAAGCCGAGGGCTGTCAAGCCGTCGGTGGAATCCGCCGGCCTGCGCAAACATGACTGTTTGCTTGTCTCCCCTCAAGTCCCGTAATAAATGAATTCAACCACAAAAAAAGGAAGGCGTGTAACCTTCCTTTCTTTGTGGTTGAGGTGACGGGACTTGAACCCACGACCTTCTGGTCCCTAACCAGACGCGCTACCAAACTGCGCTACACCTCAGTAACAAGCCTATTTATTATACTTGAAAAATAATAAAAAGCAAACTATTTTCGGGGTATTTTGCAAAAAATTTTTTAATATTTTTTTATATATTTATTTTTGTCATATTATTGTGTTTACATTTATATATATTTGTAATATAATAAGCGAACTATGTGGACGTGGGAATTGGTTTTGCAGACAGTGTTAATAGGTGCTTCGCTCGCAATGGACGCCTTTGCCGTATCCGTTTGCAACGGCATGTGTTACCGCGATATGGATAAAAAGAAGGGCGGCATTATAGCCGCAACCTTCGGTTTGTTTCAGATGGCCATGCCGCTTACAGGATTTTTTATAGCGTTCGGACTTTCGCGCTTTATCGATACGGGATACATCGATATGTTCGACCATTGGATAGCCTTCGCGCTTTTAATGTTTATCGGCGTAAAGATGATTTTCGACGCCGCGGGCGAGCTGCGCGGAGGGAGCGAAGCGATAATGCCAAAAAAATTCATCATGGCCGAAGTTCTTGTGCAGGGTGTGGCAACCAGCATCGACGCCCTTGCCGTGGGAGTAAGTTTTATTGCAATGTACGACAGCGGAATAAACGAAGTAACCGTTTGGGGGTATACCGCTATAATAGGCGTCGTAACGCTTGCAATAGCCGCGGCGGGCGTATTTTTAGGCTCAAAGGTAGGCAAATTGTTCGAAAAAAAGGCAGGGGTAGCCCAAATAATAGGCGGCCTGGTGCTTGTGTGTATAGGTATTAAAATTTTAATCGAGGGAATTATTTAAAATACATTCTATTTCCCTTATGATTCGCTCGTTGCCGCGCTTATAGGTGTTGCCTTTAAGCGCGGTTTTAAGCTCTTTGTCGGCAATCAACCCGTCTATGGCGGTTCGCAGCGACAGCGGGTTCATCTCGTTTTCGCGCAAAATTTTGCAAAGCCCGCGGTCATAAAAATACTTTGCGTTTTTTACTTGGTCGCCCCTGCTTGCTCCGTTTTCAAGTGGAATAAACAGAGTGGGTATGCGCAGCGCGATAAGCTCGCAGGCCGAATTTGCTCCGCACCTGGACACCGCATAGTCGGCGCAGGCGTACACTTCGCCCATGTCGTCGGCGTATTCAATCTGTTTGTATCCGTAAATGTTCGATTCAACCGCGTTGCCTTTTCCGCATATGTGAAGTATATTGTAATCTTTGCACATTGCGGCAATGTTGGCGCGCAGACATTCGTTTATGGCTCTTGAACCGCTTCCGCCGCCGAATACAAGCACCGTGGGGCGCAGGTCGCATTCGAATGCGCGTTTGGCCATAACTCTGTCACGGTTGAAAAGTTCCCTGCGTATCGGCGCGCCGGAATATACTCCGTTTTTAAATTTAACGGCCGTGGAGGGAAAGGATGTAAGCACCCTTTCGCACTTCGGCGCGATAAGCCTGTTGGCCAGTCCTGCGGTAGTGTCCGACTCGTGCGAAAGCACGGGTATGCCCAGCCTGTGTGCGGCCACGGCGGGAGGATAGGATGCGTATCCGCCCTTGCAGAACAACAGATCCGGCTTTTCATCAGATAGAATTTCACGGCACCTTGCAATGCTTTTATGCAGTTTTGCGGGCAGCGAAAGGTTTGCAATAAATTTGCCCCGCACAAGCTTTGCGCCTTCGAATTCAAAAAATTCAACGTCTTGTTTTTTGCAGATGTCGCGTTCTATCCCGTCTGTGCCGATATAGCATACTTGGTAGCAATCTTTAAGTTGGTCTATAAGCGCGATGTTTGGAATAACGTGGCCCGCGCTGCCGCCGCCGCAAAACATTATTTTTTTCATACAGCTATTATATTTAGTCTGTTCCGTTATTATGAAAAATATCGTCGAAAAAAGGCGCGTCGCGGCATTTTGTGCCGCGACGCGCCGGTATGTTCGGTCAATGCTGTTTTAAATGGTTTATAATGCTTCGCGTAAGTCCGCTCACGTCCATGCAAAAATCTTCAAGCGACATATCGTCGCTCAGTTCGGTGGCCCATTTGATATAGGAGTCTATAACTCCCGAAATCAAAAACGCCAAAGCTATCGCAAGCGTACCTTTGTCCTGCTTCGCGTTTTGAATCAGTTCGGTCTGCATGGCCTTTTGCGTAAAAGTTTTTTTCAGGTTGGTAACCACCGAGCCGGAAGAGGCGGAGTACAGCATAAAATTTTTAAAAGCGAGATTTTGGTCGAGGGCGTTTGCCAAACTCATGTATACGCTAAGCGTGCTGCCTTGTATATCGTTGATGTCAAAGCGCGAAAGGCTGTGTCCCACGATGTCGGCTATGTCCTTTTGAATGTCGTCAATAACGCCCTTTACGTCGCCGTAGTGCAAATAAAACGTAGAGCGGTTTATCACCGCTCTATCGGCTATGTCCGAAACGGTTATTTTGCTTATGTCTTTTTCAAGCGCAAGCATCATCAGTGCGTCGGCTATCGCCTTTCTGGTTTTTACAACTCTCTTGTCTAACGCCATTTTTAATTTGTCCTCGGTGTGATATATGCTTATTATACTACACTTTGCCGCGTAAAATCAAATAAAAGTTGACAATTAAATTAAAAACTGATAAAATAAAATCATGGAACCCGTTTATATAGTAATGATATGTTCGGCGTGTGTTTTTGCCGCACTGCTGCTGATATATTTTTTGTATTCCGACAGGGCAAAAAAGGAGGCCGCCCGCAAGCAGGAAGAGCTTGAAAGGGCCTACTCCGACAAGAACCTTGCAAAGATGGAGTACGACGTGGCCGTGTACGACGAGGAAACGCGCAAGCTTATGCAGCACGGCAATTCGCAGGTGACGATGGACGAAGTTATGTCCGACGGCGAAGAGTCGTCGGAAGACGAAGTTCATCAGGCCGCCGAAGACGCTCTGTTCGAAAAGATGGACAGCGAGGGGATGGAGGAGATCACGGGCAATTTCAAGGCCGACGGCGAAGACGAAAAATCTTCGTGATCCGATACGGTTTTATCGATTTGCCCTTGAATATGCGGTTGTTTTACAACAAATTTCATTAATTGAAATCAGTGAACATCTGCTGAAAAAATCTCGGCTTTTCACATTTTTTTCATATTTTTTTGTGTCCCATTCGTTTGACAAATCATATTATAAATCATATAATTATTTCGATTTCTAACAGTTAGGAATCGAAATATTTTTTTGCCGCGCCGCGGCAAGCTTAAAAAGGTATACGAATTGGAAAATTTGCGGCTGTTCGGCGCGATATGCTGTCTTCACAGAACGCTTGTGCGCAGCAACGATATAAATCTTGCTGAATACGGCATATCCGCAGTGCAATTTCATACATTGGTTTTTATCCATTTCAAGGGGGCAAACGGGGAAAGAGTTTGCCAGCGCGACGTCGAGCGGGCCACCGGCCTAAGGCCGTCTTCGGTATCGTCCATGCTTGCCAACCTCGAAAAAGACGGCTTTATAACTCGTTCCGCGTCCGCCGACGACGCGCGCACAAAGTTTATCGCTTTGAGCGCGAGGGGTGAAGAGCTGTGCGAAAAAAACCGCGAGCTTATGGATAAATGCGACGGCCGCATCCGCGCCGCTTTAACCGAAGGCGAACAGGTTGCTTTAAAATCTTTGATAGACAAGATTTTGGCAAGCGTAACCGATTGAGTTTAAAACGTTATAAATTTTATACGGAGTATAAATATGATAAAAAGACTTCTTAAAAGCGTAAGGGAGTACAAAACGGCTTCCATTATCGTGCCGGTATTGATGGCGGTAGAGGCGATAATGGAAATCGTTATTCCTTTCCTGATGACTTTTATCGTAGGCGAGCTTCAACGGGTTGCCGAGGGCGTGGAGGAACAGGTGGATATAAACGTCATCGCCATAGTTTCTACACTTATGATTCTGTGCGCGGTCATAGCCCTCGTCAGCGGATCAGTGGGCGCAAAGCTTGCGGCAAAGGCCTCGTGCGGGTTTGCCCACAATCTCAGGGAGGATATGTACAACAATCTGCAAACTTTTTCGTTTGCAAACATCGATAATTATTCCACCGCCAGTCTGATAACCAGAATAACCACCGACGTCACAAACGTGCAAAACGCCTATCAGATGGCCATCCGCATGCTTGTGCGCGCGCCCATTCTGTTCATAGCATCGATAATCATGACGGTCGTGATCGAACCTGTAATGGCATTGATATTTGCGGGCGCGGCACTCGTTTTGGGCGTAGTGGTGGCGTTTTGCATGTTCAGGGTCGTGCCTTATTTCAGAACGATGTTTAAAAAGTACGATAACCTCAACTCGGTTGTGCAGGAAAATCTTACAGCCATCCGCGTGGTAAAGTCGTATGTACGAGAGGATAAAGAAATATCCAAGATGAAGGTCGCCACGGGGGACGTTTACACCTATTCCGTGAAGGCAGAAAGAATACTTACGATAATGATGCCCAGCGTAATGCTTGTAATGTTTGTGGTAAACATTATAATTTTAACCATGGGTTCGAATATGTATGTGGGCAATCTCGGCGGCGGAATCCAGCCTAGCGAACTGCAAACTCTCATACAGTATTCCGCACAGATCCTTTCGGGCGTGATGATGGTGGCAATGTGTCTTAACTTTATCGCGCTTTCAAGGGGCTCGGCCGAACGTATAGTTCAGGTGCTCGACGAAACCACCACGCTGCCCAATCCCGAACATGCCGTAAAAGAGGTGGGCGACGGCTCGATCGATTTTGAAAACGTAGAGTTCCGTTATTCCCAAAAGGCGGATGTCGCGGTGCTTAAAAACATCAATCTGCACATCGATGCCGGCGAAATGATAGGCATTATAGGCGCGACCGGTTCGGGCAAAACTTCGCTTGTTTCGCTCATTCCCCGTCTTTACGATACATCCAAGGGTACCGTTAAGGTGGGCGGCATAGACGTTAAAGAATATGACCTCGAAGAGCTGCGTAACTCGGTTGCGATGGTTTTGCAAAAGAACGTGCTCTTTTCGGGTACAATTTCCGAGAATTTGCGCTGGGGCGACGAAAACGCCACCGACGAGCAGATAAAAGAGGCGGCTGAACAGGCCTGTGCCGACGAATTCATACAAAACCTTCCCGGCAAGTACAATTACGACCTCGGTCAGGGCGGCGTAAACGTTTCGGGCGGGCAGAAGCAGAGACTGTGCATCGCGCGCGCCCTTTTAAAGCATCCCAAGATAATTATTTTCGACGACTCTACTTCGGCCGTCGATACCAAGACCGATGCCACAATACGTGAAAATTTAAGAAAGTACGCGCCCGACACTACAAAAATAATCATAGCGCAGCGCATCGCTTCGGTGCAGGACGCCGATAAGATAATCGTGCTTGACGAGGGCCGCATTTCGGGCATAGGCACGCACGACGAACTTGTTAAAAACAATGCGATTTACAGGGAAGTTTACGAATCGCAGATAAAGGGAGGTGAGGAATAATGGCCGCAAAGAAAAAGGTAAACGATTACGGCGGCGACCTCATCAAGACGGGCAGAGGCGCGAAGACCCCCATGAAAACTTTTACAAGGCTGCTTAAATATTCGTTTTTACGCAACAAATTCGCAACGGCCTGCGTTGTGGTATTCGTCCTTCTTGCCTCGGTCGCGAACGTCACCGCCGCTTCGAGAGTTTCGGTAATAACCACCGAACTTATCGCCCACCAAAGCAATGCGGATATGTCGCTCGTATACAGCAACATAATCATGATGGCCTGCATCTATGCCGTCGGCGCGATTTCTTCGTTTTCATACAATCTGATAATGATGTACATTGCGCAGGGTACGCTTAGAAAGATGCGCGACGATATGTTTGCCACCATGCAAACGCTTCCGCTGCAATATTTCGATACGCATACCCACGGCGATCTTATGAGCCTTTACACCAACGACGTCGACACGATGCGCCAGCTGCTGACGCAAACCATTCCTCAGCTCATCTCTTCGATGCTTACGCTCATTGCCGTGCTCGCGTTCATGATAATGTACAGCGTCACGCTGTTGTTGGTGGTGCTTGTCGTGCTCACCGGCATCGTGTTTGCCACAAAGTTCATAGGCGGCAGATCTGCAAAGTACTATCTCGCCAACCAAAAGGCTTTGGGTGCGCTCAACGGCTATGTCGAAGAGATGACCGAAGGCCAGAAAGTAATTAAGGTATTCTGTCACGAAGAAAAGGCGCGCGCAGCCTTTAGAGAGGTAAACGACAGGTTGAACGATGCAGGCAGCATAGCCAACGGTTACGCCTTTCTGATGGGGCCCATAAACAACAACCTCGGCTATCTTCAATACGTTCTCGTCGCGCTTGCCGGCATACTCATAATGGCGTTCGGCGGCGAACAGGGGCTGCTTTCGATTTACTGCGGCATTCAGAATGCAGGCGAAGCCAACAGGCTTGCGCTCATGGCCGGTATGCTTGTGTCGTTCCTTATGTATACAAGACAGTTCAATATGCCCGTAATGCAGGTTTCGCAGCAGTTCAGCGCGATAGTTATGGCTTTGGCCGGCGCCGAACGCATCTTCGAGATGATGGATACCACGCCCGAAGACGAGGGCGGCGAAATAACGCTTACCCACGGCGAAGTCGAAGACGGCGGCTGGGCATGGAAAAAACCCCTGCCCGACGGAAGCTGCGAGTATATTCCCTTAAAGGGCGATATTCGCTTTAACGACGTCGTGTTCGGTTACAAGCCCGAAAAGGTTATATTAAAGCACATATCGCTGTATGCGCGGCCGGGACAAAAGATAGCTTTCGTCGGTTCAACCGGCGCGGGCAAGACGACGATAACCAACCTCATCAATCGTTTCTACGACATTCAGTCGGGCACGATAACATACGACGGAATAAACATCCGCGACATCAAAAAGTCCGACCTGCGCCGTTCGCTGGGCATAGTTTTGCAGGATACGCACCTGTTTACCGGTACGGTTATGGATAATATCCGCTACGGCAGGCTGGAAGCGACCGACGAAGAGTGCATAAATGCCGCAAAACTAGCCAATGCCGACAGCTTCATAACCCATCTGCCCGACGGCTATCAAACGATGCTGAAGGGCGACGGCGCAAATCTTTCGCAGGGGCAGCGGCAGCTTTTGGCCATAGCCCGCGCAATGGTTTCGCAGTGCCCCGTCATCATTCTCGACGAAGCGACGTCATCAATCGATACCCGCACCGAAAAACTCATAGAGCAGGGTATGGATAAGCTGATGGAGGGCAGAACGGTGTTTGTTATCGCCCACAGGCTGTCCACGGTGCGCAACAGTCACGCCATCATGGTTCTCGATCACGGCGAGATAATCGAACGCGGCAACCATGAACAGCTCATCGAACAAAAGGGCAAATATTACCAGTTGTATACGGGTGCTTTCGAACTCGAATAATCAAATTTTATGCCGTCCGCGCGGTTCTTTGTCGCGGACGGCTTTTTTTATTAAAAACGCACTCATTAATATTGCAAAAATTTTTGTTGTATGTTAAAATAATTCTCGGATTTATATATAACGGCGTATGAATATAATCAGGGAAAAATTAAAGCTTTTGCCCGAAAATCCGGGCGTCTATATAATGCTCGATAAGTACGGCAACGTAATATACGTCGGCAAGGCGCGCGTGTTGAAAAACCGCGTCAGACAGTATTTTCACAATTCGCCTAAACCTGCAAAAGTCATGCAGATGGTTGCAAACATAGCCGATTTCAACTATGTTATAACCAACAGCGAAATCGATGCCCTCGCGCTTGAAAACAACCTTATAAAAAAGTATAAGCCCAAATACAATATCCTTTTAAAGGACGACAAAACCTATCCTTACATCAAGGTGAACATGCGCGAAGAATTTCCTTCGTTTTCGGTCACTCGCAAGATAAAAAAGGACGGGGGCAGGTACTTCGGGCCGTTTATGGGCGGCATAAATTACAGGGATATATTGGAGGTTACGCAGCTGCTTTTCGGTATAAGATTATGCCGAACTCAGATAACGGCAAAACCCAAGCGGGAGTGCCTTAATTATCATATAGGCCGCTGCACCGCGCCGTGCGCGCACAAAATAAGCCGCGAAGATTACGCGGCAAGGGTAAAGGACGCGCTTGCGTTTTTAGACGGCGACTACAAAGACGCGCGGGCCGTTCTCGAACAAAAGATGTATGCCGCCGCCGAAAGCGAGGCGTTTGAACTGGCGATGGACTATAAAAACAAGATTGCCATGTTGTCTAAGCTCGAAGCCAAGCGTATAACCTCTATCAATAAAAAGATAGACGCCGATATAATAGCTTATGCCACAAACGGGCTGTATTCCGCGATAAGCGTATTTGTCACGCGCAACGGTATAATGCAGGGGGCAAGTTCGTTCGCGCTCGACGAGGCTCATTTTTCCGAGGCGGAAGCTCTTACATCGTTTATTACGCAGTACTATACCGCGCATGAACCGCCCGCCGAGCTCATAGTTCCCGAATGTTGCGAAAGCGGTTTGGTGGTTGCGTTTTTTAAAGAAAAACTCGGCCGTTCGGTTGATGTTACGGCGGCAAAGCAGGGCGTAAAGGCGCAGCTTTTGGACATGGCTGCCCGCAACGCGCAGGATTATCTCGAAAAGTCGGTGGATAGGATAAGGCACCGCGACGACATGACGGTAAATGCCTGCAAGCGGCTGCAGGAGCAACTCGGCCTTGCGCGCTATCCGCGCAGAATGGAGTGCTATGATATTTCAAACGTTTCGGGCGTGGACAAAGTGGCTTCCATGGTGGTGTTCATCGACGGAGAGGCCGACAGAACGCAGTACCGCAGATTTAAAATTAAGACGGTTGAAGGCGCAAACGATTTCGCTTCGCTGCAGGAGACACTGCTTCGCAGGTTGTCAAAACTCGGCACCGAAGAAGAGGAACGTTTTCCCAGGCCCGATCTCGTCGTCATCGACGGCGGCAAGGGACAGCTCTCATCGGTTGAAAGCATATTTTCCGATCTCGGCATAACAGATATAGATCTGATTTCGATCGCCAAGCAGGACGAAGAGATATTTACCGTCTCTTCGGGCGAGGGCGTAAAGATACCGCGCAGCGATTATTCGCTGCGCATGGTGCAAAGGATAAGGGACGAGGCTCATCGCTTTGCAATAACTTATTTCCGCAGCCTCCACTCCAAAAACAGTTTAAAGAGCGAGCTTGAAAAGATCGACGGAGTGGGCAAAAGACGGCGGATAGCTTTGATGAATAAATTTTCGTCAATCGACAAAATAATGGACGCCGACGCGGAAGAGATAGCGTCAGTTCCGGGCATAAGCTTAAAGCTTGCAAAAACAATCAAGGATTATTTTTCAAATTGACATGGCAAAACTAAGGGCAAAACTGATCGTTTCGGATTTTGACGGAACGCTTATAACAGGCCGACAGCAAGTTCCCGCGGCGGTAAAAAACGCTATCGAAAGATATGTTCAAAGCGGCGGCGTGTTTGCCGTGTGTACGGGCAGGATACTTGCTTCCATATTGCCGCAGGTGCGCACCCTCGGTTTAAGCGGATTGGTTGCCGCCTGCCAGGGAACGGTTATAGCCGATATTAATTCGGGAGAAATTATTCGCAGCGGCGGCCTTTCCTTTAAAGATGCTTCGTCGGTTTGCGCCGCGCTCGAAGGTGCGGGTGCCGCCGTAAACGTATATTCGGGCGACGAGTTGTACACCGGTATCCCGAAAGACAACGAATATTTAAAAATTTACGAAAAAATAACGGGTATCGATGCAATACACGTCGATATTCCCCTTTCGCAGTATGTCATGCAAAACGGCCTGACATGTCAAAAGGTTGCAAGCCTGTGTTTTCCCGAAGACCGCGAAAGACTGTATGATATGCTTCGCGCAGAATTTGACGGCAGATTCGATGTTACCTGCAGCGCGAAGGAACTTGTTGAAGTTTCTCCCGCGGGCGATACAAAGGGTTTCGCGTTAAAATACATTGCCGCAAGATACGGCATAGATATTTCGGAAACGGTTGCGATAGGGGATAATATCAACGATTTATCAATGATAGAAGCGGCGGGAATAGGCGTTGCCGTCGGCAATGCCGACCCCGCATTGAAGCGCGCGGCAAAATTTATAGCCGTAACCAACGAGGAAGGGGCCGTTGCGCAGGTTATAAACACGTTCGGGTATCGTTATGAGTGAACTGCTTGCTCCTGCCGGAGATGTTTTAAGTGCGCGCACGGCCATAGACTGCGGCGCTGACGCCGTTTATCTCGGTCTCACTTCATTTTCGGCGCGCGCCGGCGCGCATAATTTCGATATTTCGGAATTAGAAAGTTTTGCAAAATATGCCCATTCGCTGGGGGTAAAAGTCTATGTGGCGATGAACACGCTCGTAAAGGACGGCGAACTTTCGGATTTTATAAATTGCGCCGTCGCCGCGCACAATGCCGGAGCGGACGCAATAATAATGCAGGATGTCTTTTTGGGCAAATTTTTAAAACAAAATTGTCCGCAAATGACTTTGCATCTGTCCACCCAGGCCGGCGTAAATAATGTTTACGGTGCGCGTCTTGCCAAAAAATACGGATTTTCACGCGTCATCCTCGCACGCGAGACGCCTTTTTCGGAGATAGAAAAAATAGCTTCGGTAATCGAAACCGAAGTGTTTGTTCAGGGCGCGTTGTGTACATGCTTTTCGGGGCAGTGCTATCTGTCCTCATTTGCCGGCGGAAACAGCGGCAACAGGGGCAGATGCAAGCAGCCGTGCCGAAAGCTGTATTCCATCGACCGTGCAGGGTTTGAAAATCCTGCTTACGCTCTTTCGCCATCCGATTTGTGTTTGGGCGAAGATATTGCAAAATTTGCAAAAGCCGGCGTTTATTCGTTTAAGATAGAGGGAAGAATGCGCCGACCCGAATATATCGCCGCCGCGGTTGGATATTACCGCGCTCTCCTCGACGGTGTTGAGCCGGCGCACGGCCTTTCGGCGTTAAAGCGCACATATAATCGCGGTAATTACACAAAGGGACTTGCGTTCGGCCAGGATAAGACATTTCTGTCCTCCGCCGTGCAGGGGCATATCGGGGAGTTTTGCGGCACGGTAAGCGTTGTAAACGGAAAATATGTGTGCCTTTCCTCAGAAGAGTGCGGCGAGGGCGATGCTTTCAAGATACTTCGCAGCGGCAAAGAGGTGGGCGGTGCTGTATACGGTGGCAGGGCAAAGGGCGGCTTTATTCTTTCGTCCAATGTCAGATTGATGAACGGAGACAAGGCGTTCATCACTACCGACGTCGCTTTAAACGAGCGGTTGCTTTCCCGCAAAAAGCTAAAAAATATCAAGGTTGCCGTGCGCGTCGCCGAGGGCGAAAAGCTGAGCGCGAGCATCGAAGGACGCGAGTTTTTCAGCGACGATGCGGCCGCGTCCGCAGTCAGCCGCGCGATTACCGAAGAAGACGTCATTCGTTCGTTTTCAAAGACGGACAGCTATCCTTTCGATGTGGAAATCACCGATGTTTCAATATGCGGGTCGCCGTTTGTTCCCGTGTCCGCGTTGAATGCTTTCAGACGCAAGGCGTATTCGGAATACTACAAAGGCTTCTCCGACGGGATAAGCAAAATATCTGATGCGCCCGCTTTACCGAAGGCCGCAACGCCTCAAAAGAACGGTCGCACCGCCGTGATCGCATGCGATCTTCGCGGCGTAAAGGCGGATATAGGCATTTTAAAGCCTGTCGACTATTCGGCAATAGACGCATCTCTTTTAAAGGGGTTTTCGGGCGAAAAGTTTTTATTTCTGCCGCCGTTTTTCAACGGCTGCGAGCTTGAAGGAATAACCGAAAAGCTAAAATATTTCGACGGGGTTTACTGCGACGGGTTTTGGGCGGCGGAATGGTGCGCCGCTGTCGGCAAAAAGCTTTTCGCGGGCAGCGGGTTCAACATCGGCAACAGCCTTTCGCTTTCGTATGTCGACGCCGAGTATATCGCCCTTTCAAAGGAGCTTACGTTTTCCGAGGCCGCGCCTCTTGCGCGCTCGAACACCTTTTATTTGAGCGCGGGAGATATTAAGGTGATGGATCTTTTATACTGTCCGTTCGGCAAAAGCTGTGCAAAGTGCGACAGAAGGGGAGTGTACACTCTCACCGACGAATCGGGCAGAGCGTTTAAGTTGCGCAGGTACGAGTGCGGCAGATGCATGTTCGAACTTTATAACTGTGTGCCCCTCGTTGCCGTGCAACGCTTTACGGGCGCGCTTGTCGACTGCACTCTTTGCGACTCTTCGCGCGTTCCGCCGATTTCGGGTGATGAGAGCGCGTTAAAGAATTATTTCAAAAATTACACTTCGGGACATAGTAAAACTCCCGTTTTATAGGATATTATGGACAAAAAGAGCCTTGCGCGTCTTGAACTTAATAAAGTGCTGGCCGCCTGTGCGGAGTATGCCTCTCTCGGCGGAGCAAAGCGGCTTATCGAGTCGCTTGAACCTGCCGTCGACCCTTCCGAGGCTTTAAGTTCTCTCCGTCGCACGGGCGAGTGCATAAAGCTGCTGTTTGAGCACGGCGTAAGTGCCGTGGAGTATTTTGACGACGTCGGCGAGCTGCTTGTAAGAGCGCGAAAGCAATCTACCCTGTCATGCGCCGAGCTGCGCGGGGTCAATTGTCTGCTGAGGTCGGCGCGTATCGCTTACACTTCCGTGAACGGCATAAACGATGAGTGGATACAGCTTATCAAAGGGGATTGCGCGCGCATCTATTTCGATAAAAACTTAGAGGACGATATTTCGGAAAAGATAATTTCAGACGACGCGGTTTCCGACCATGCCAGCGGCGCGCTCTATTCTATAAGGGCAAGGATAAAGAGTCTGAACGAAAGGATCCGTTCAAAGCTTTCGGAATATATCACCGGCGAAACGTCAAAATATTTGCAGGACGGCATCGTGACAATGCGCGGCGACAGGTATGTCATCCCTGTTAAGGCCGAACATCGTTCGCGCGTAAAAGGTCTTGTGCACGACCGTTCGCAGTCGGGGGCTACTTTTTTTATCGAACCGGAATATGTGCTTGAACTCAACAACGAGCTTGTTGCATTGCAGATAGACGAAAAAGAAGAAGTCGAAAGGATATTAAAGGAACTTTCCCGCAGGGTGGGCGACATGGCCGAAAGGCTGGCCGCGGATATGGACGCGCTTGCCGAGCTGGAAAGTTTTTACGCCAGGGCGCAGTATTGTTACGCGTATAAATGCACTTTGCCGCAAGTAAACAAACGAGGCTATATAAACATAATACGCGGCAGGCACCCTTTGATAGACAGAACGAAAGTGGTGCCCGTATCGCTTGAACTGGGCGGCAAATACAATTTTCTTTTAATAAGCGGCGCGAACACGGGCGGCAAAACGGTCACGCTTAAAATGTGCGGGCTGTTCTGTCTTATGGCCGCATGCGGCCTGTATATTCCCGCGTCGGAGGGCAGCTCGGTCTGCGTTTTCGACGATATTTTCTGCGACGTGGGCGACAGTCAGAGCATTGAAGAGAGTCTTTCCACATTTTCAAGCCACATAACTACTGTAATCGACATGTGCAAAAGGGCAAACGCGGGGTCGCTTGTGCTTATAGACGAACTGGGCGGCGGCACCAATCCCGACGAGGGGCAGGCTCTTGCCAAGGCCGTCGTTGAACATCTTTTAAACGTCGGCTGCCGCGGCATTGTCACAACCCATTTTACGCCGCTTAAAGAATTCGCACATACGACCGAGGGCATCGAAAACGCCTCGATGGAATTCGATTCTTCCACTTTAAAACCTCTGTATTCCATAAAAATAGGATTGCCCGGCGCAAGCAACGCCTTTGCGATCTGCCGCAGGCTGGGCATGGACGACGGCATTTTGAACAGGGCGGTAAGCTATCTTTCCGAAGGCGGCAGAGCGTTTGAAAATATCGTGAGAAGAGCCGAAGAGAGCAGGGTAGAGGCGCAGAAAAAGGCCGAAGAAGCAGCCCGGCTTTCTATGGAGTGGCAGGGCAAACTTGCCGAAGTAAACGAGCGTATAGACGCGTTGAACAAGCAGCGCGAACGCCTTACCGCCAACGCCCGCGCCGAGAGCCGCCGCATAATAAACGAGCGCACTGCCGAAGCCGAAGAGCTGCTCGACGAAATAGAGGGGATATTCAAAAAGGAAGAGCTTACGCAGTCCGACCTGATCAAGGCGCGAACGCTTAAAAATAAATTAAAGGACGCTTCGTTCCGTGAAGAGGACGAAGAAAAAAGAGTAACAAACTACGTTGCGGCAACGGCCGAAAATCTTTCCGCAGGCGACAATGTGTTCGTTTTAAGGCTGCAATCCGCAGGTCAGGTGCTTTCGGTAAACAAGGCCAAAGGCGAGGTCGAAGTGCTGTGCGGCAGCATAAAGACGAGGCTTAAATTTTCGGAGCTGCAAAAAATAAATACGCCCGCGCCGAAAAAGAGCGAGGTGCGCATCAAAAAGAGCCTGCCCGCCGCGCCGTCGCAGCCGCTGCTCGAAATAAATCTTTTGGGGCTCACTGTCCCGGAAGCCATAGAGGAAGTCGATAATTTTATCGACAGAGCCGTAATGGACAATCTCGAAGAGATAAAAGTTATACACGGCGTGGGAACGGGCAAATTACGCGAAGCCATAGCCCGTCATCTAAGGGGACACAAAAACGTTGAAAGTTTCAGACTCGGCAAATACGGCGAGGGTGAAACGGGCGTAACTATTATCACGTTAAAATAGTAAGCAAAATTCGCATGCCTTTAAAATAGAATATAATAGTATTTTATTTTAGGGGTAAACTATTTTGAAAAGCAAGTTAATTGCAATAATCGTAAACGCGGTCATCTGCGCGGTCATACTCGCCACATGCCTTGTCGGGTTTGCCGGCGGGGAAGCCGTTGAAGTTTCGGGCGACGCCGCGCAGCCGTACTATTCGGCCGAAAGCCGGCCCAAGGGCGTATCTTTGATGTTCAATGTATATCAGAATACGGCCAATGTGTATAAAATACTCGATATTCTCGATGAATACGAGGCAAGCGCGACCTTTTTTGTGGGGGGATGCTGGGCGGACGACAATGTTGATTGTCTGCGCGAAATTTTTGCGCGCGGACACGAAATCGGCTCGCACGGCTATTTCCATAAAGATCATTCCAAATTGACATACAGGCAAAATCTCGACGAGATCGCGCCGAGCATAAAACTGATCGAGGCCGTGCTCGGCGTAAAGGCAACGCTGTTCGCCCCGCCTTCGGGCGCGTTTTGCGAAGCCACTCTTTCGGCGTGTTCCGCGTTGGGATTAAAGACGATTATGTGGTCGCGCGATACGATCGATTGGCGCGACGGCGACGTGAAGTTGATATTCGATCGGGCAACGAACAATATTTCGGCGGGCGAATTCGTACTCATGCATCCCATGGATGTAACGGTTGCCGCTCTGCCCGATATTCTTGCATATATAAAACAACAATCATTAAAACTTGTAACTATTTCGCAAAACTTAGGAGAATAATGGTACACTATAAGCAGTTGGATAACGGCATAAGGCTCATTGTAAAACAGATGAGCGGACTTTTATCGGTAAGCATGGGCATTCTCGTTGGTACGGGCGCATGCGTGGAAACGGACGATGAAGACGGCATTTCGCATTTTATCGAACATATGATGTTCAAGGGCACCGAAAAGCGCACCGCATTTGAAATTTCGGATGCGATGGATGCCATCGGCGCGCAGGTGAACGCGTTTACGGCAAAGGACATGACGTGTTATTACGCCAAATCCACCTCGGATCACGCGGCCGAAGCATTTGAAATTCTTTCCGATCTGTTTTTGCATTCCACCTTTCCCGAAGATGAAATGAAGAGGGAAAAGGGAGTGGTGCTTGAAGAGATCGCCATGAACGAGGATACCCCCGACGATACCTGCCTTGATTTGCTTGCAAAGGCCTTTTTCGGCGATTCAAATTACGGCAGAAACATCTTGGGGCCGCGCAAAAACGTGCGGGCGTTTTCGGTGGAAAATATCCGCGCATACATGGGCGAACGGTACACAGCCGAAAACATAGTAATATCCATGGCGGGCAACATCTCGATAGAGGAAGCGCAGCGGCTTGTCGAAAAATATTTTTCCTCCGTTCCTCGCGGCAGCGGCGCAAAGCGCGTCGTAGAGGTCAGGCTGCAAAGCAGAAACCTGCACCGTCACAAGGACATAGAACAGGTGCATATCGGCATCGCTTATCCCTCGATGAAGAGGTACGAACCTCTCTCCGACGCCACGCTCATCATGAACGCCGTGCTCGGCGGGTCGATGTCTTCAAGACTGTTTCAGGAAGTCAGGGAAAAGAGGGGGCTTGCCTATACGGTATATTCGTATCTCACTTCCTATAAAGATACGGGCGCGCTTGGCATCTATGCGGGCGTGAACGCCGATAATTACATGCGTTCGGCCGAAGCCATCTTCGACTGCATAGAAGACGTGAAGAAAAAGAACGTCACCGAATATGAGTTCCGCCGCGGCAAAGAGCAGCTGCTCTCTTCGCAGATATTCGCGCAGGAAAATACCAGTTCACAGATGATGCTTTACGGCAAGGAGTTGCTTTACAGCGGCAAGATATACGATTTCGAAGAGCGCGTAAAAAAGATAACCGCCGTAACATATTCGGATATGCTGCAGGCGATCGAATATAATTTTGACGACAGGTACAGGGCCACCTCGCTTGTCGGCAAAGTGGACAAACCGCTGTGAGCGGGCGCGTGTGCGGTTTTGAACCGTACTTCGATTCTTGCAGTCGGCTGCTTATTTTAGGTAGCTTCCCCTCGGTAAAAAGCAGACTCGTCAATTTTTATTACGGCAACGAAAGAAACGCTTTTTGGCGCATTCTCTGCAGTTTTTTCGGTGAAGATATACCATGTACCGTGCAGGGAAAGAAGGAATTCCTTACATTGCACAACATAGCGTTGTGGGATATAGTTACAAGCTGCCGCATTCATGCAAGTGCCGACAGTTCGATAAAGGATTATGAAGTGGCCGATATTTTAAGCGTGGTAAAGGCAAGCCGCATCGAAAAAATTATTTTAAACGGCGGTACGGCATATGACATCTTTGTAAAAACTTATAAAGATATAGGCATCCCGTTTGTAAAATTGCCGTCTACCAGTCCCGCCAACGCAAAAAGAGGCAAGGAGGTGGTGTGGTATGATGAGCTACGAAGAACTTTTGGCTGAACTTTATGCCCGTTCGGACGAAAAATACCGCGCATTTCATTTTTCGCTGCTGAATAATAAGAATTTAAAACTTATAGGAGTGCGCGTTCCGCAGCTTAGGACACTTGCAAAGGAGTTTAAGGGGGCAGAGGACGTGCTTTTATCCTATCCCGATGAATTTTTCGACGTAAAATTCATAAAGCTCAGCGCGGCGGCCGCCCTGCCGTACGATAAGTTTATTCTGCGTTTAGACTATTGTGTTAACCTTTTAGACAACTGGGCAAGCTGCGACGGATTCAAAGCGCGCTGCATAGCCCGCCGTCGCGATGATTTTGTGCCTTATATCGAAAAGTATCTCGCATCCGACGCCGAGTTTTCGCAAAGATATGCTCTTGTTACGCTGTTGGATTTTTATGTGGATAAACCTTACATTCCTTACATATTTGACTGCTGCATGCGCGCCGACTGTTCGATGTATTATGTGCACATGGGCGCGGCGTGGCTGATTGCCGAGGTGCTTGTTAAATATTTTAACGAAGGCTGTAATTTTTTAAAACGCGGCGAACTGCCCGCCGCCACTCACAATAAAGCAATACAAAAAGCACGGGAAAGTTTCAGGCTCACTCCCGAACAAAAACAAATACTCAATAATTTAAAGAGAAAGTGATATGGAAATTTTAAAACAACTTACCGACGAATTCAATCTCCGCCCCGAACACGCTAAAAACGTTGTAGACCTTTTAGACGAAGGCAACACTATTCCGTTCATCGCCCGCTACCGCAAGGAAATGACGGGAGCAATCGACGACCAGGTGCTTAGAAAGTTTGCCGACAGGTACGAATATCTGCAAAATCTTCAAAAGCGCAAAGAAGAGGTCGCCAAGGCGATAAACGAGCAGGGCAAAATGACCGAAGAACTTCAAGCCGACATAGACGCATGCACCACGCTTACCGAGATAGAAGACGTGTACCGTCCCTTCAAGCAGAAGAAAAAGACGAGGGCGTCGGTTGCCGTTGAAAAGGGATTAAAGCCTCTGGCCGATTTCATATTGGAACAAAACGGCGATCCTTATTCCGAGGCCGAAAAGTACATAGACGCCGAAAAAGGGGTGGAGGACGCCGCTTCCGCAGTTGCCGGTGCGCGCGATATAATCGCCGAAGTCATATCCGACAATGCCGAGCTGCGCAAAAAGTTGCGCGCTCTGTTTGAAAATCACGGCGAGATCCAGGTTAAAATGGTGCAGGACGACGAAAAGGGTACCTACGCAATGTATGCGGACTATGCCGAACTTGTGCCCGAAATAAAAAACCACAGGGTTCTCGCAATAAACAGGGGCGAAAAGGAAGGCTGCCTTAAAGTTAAGCTGTATTTCAATCCCGAAATGGCCAAGCGCGTATGCGCGGCAAAATTCGTGCACACCAAGGGTGCTTGCGCCGATATAATAACCGAGGCGGCGGACGACGGATACGACAGGCTTATCGAGCCTTCGATAGAGCGCGAAGTGCGCGCTATACTCACCGACAGGGCTTCGGAGCAGGCAATTAAAATGTTCGAAGTGAACCTGCGTCCCCTTCTTTTGCAGCCTCCCGTAAAGGGCAAGGTTACAATGGGGCTTGACCCTGGTTACCGCACGGGATGCAAGGTGGCCGTTGTCGATCCCACCGGTAAGGTGCTTGCAACCTCCGTCATCTATCCCACGCACAACAACAGGGTTGACGAGGCCAAGCAGATAGTCAAAGACCTTATAAAACGCTGCCGTGTAAACGTCATAGCCATCGGCAACGGCACGGCGAGCAAGGAGACGGAAATTTTTGTTGCCGAGTTGTTGAAGGAGATCGAAGACGATGTAAGTTATGCCGTCGTAAACGAGGCCGGTGCCAGCGTGTATTCGGCAAGCCCGCTTGCCGTAGAGGAGTTTCCTGATTTCGATTTAACGCTTCGTTCGGCCATTTCTATTGCGAGAAGGCTACAAGATCCGCTTGCCGAACTAATAAAAATCGACCCCAAGTCCATAGGCGTCGGACAATATCAGCACGATATGGATAAAAAGCGGCTCGACAGCGTACTCGGCGGCGTACTCGAAGACTGCGTAAACTCCGTCGGCGTCGATTTAAACACGGCCAGCGTATCGCTGCTGCGCTTCGTTGCAGGGCTCAACGCGGGCATCGCAAAAAATATAGTCGCTTACCGCGAAGAAAACGGAGCGTTCAGCGAAAGAAAGCAGCTTTTAAAGGTTTCAAAGCTGGGCGCGAAAGCTTACGAGCAGTGCGCGGGCTTTTTGCGCGTACCCGGCGGTAAAAATATATTCGATAATACCGCCGTCCATCCCGAAAGCTATGCCAAGGCCGAAAAACTTCTTTCGCTGTTCGGTTATACCACCGAGGATGTAAAGAACAACAATCTTGGCAATCTGCCCGCAAAGGTTAAGGAATTCGGAGCGGATAAGGCGGCGGAATACTGCGAACTCGACAAAGCGACGATGAACGATATAATAGCTGAACTTATGAAACCCGGCCGCGACGTGCGCGACAGTCTGCCCGCACCCAAACTCCGCCGCGATATAATGGGTATCGAAGATCTTGCGGTAGGCATGGAGGTGGAAGGCACCGTGCGCAACGTTATCGACTTCGGCGCATTCATCGACATAGGCGTACACCAGGACGGCCTTGTGCACGTTTCGGAGATCAGCGATAAGTACATCAAGCATCCCTCCGATGTATTAAAAGTCGGGCAAAAGGTTAAGGCGGTCATAATAAATCTCGACGTTAAAAAGCAGCGCATCGGCCTTTCCATCAAGCAGGTAAAAAAGCAGCAGGCAAATTAAAATAAAGTACTTGACATAACGAGTGCTTTATTGTAAAATTTAGATATAACTTGTAAGGAGATTACTACCATGTTTGAAGAAATAGCTAAAATGCTTGCAGAACAACTCGATATTCCCGTGTCGAAGATAACGCTTGAAAGCAACATCATCGACGATCTCGGCGCAGACAGCCTCGATATAGTCGAAATGCTGATGACGCTCGAAGACACAACAGGTAAAACAATCCCCGACGACAAGGTGGGCCAAATCAAAACGGTGGGCGACCTTGTAAACGTTCTCGGTTCGTTATAAGCTGTCTATGTCAGGGCCGTTGCCGCAAATGTGCGGCAACGGCCTTTAAAAATGCGCCCGCGGCGTTAAACCGCGGGCGCATGCTTTATACTATTATGTTTATAAGTCTTTTGGGTACGAATATGAATTTTTTAATTGCCTTTCCGTCTATAACTGCGGCCACTTCTCCGAGAGCGGTCACCTTTTGCCGAGCTTCTGCGGCGTCGGCGTCGGCCGGAAGCATTATTTTCGCCTTGATTTTGCTGTTCACCTGCACGGCGTATTCAAACATGTCTTCGCCGCATTTGCTTTCGTCGAACGTCGGCCAGCTCTCATAGGCCATCGTACCGCTGTGTCCGAGAGACTCGTTCCAGATCTCTTCGGTAAGGAAGGGGATTACGGGGTTCAAGAGTTTGCACAATCCCTCGGCATACCTTCGGGGAAAGGCCTTGCCTTCCGCGATCTCCTTATACACGGCGTTCACCAATATCATCATCTGCGAAATGGCTGTGTTTACCTTCAATGCCATGTAGTCTTCGCCGACTTTTTTAACCGTTTGATTGTATATCTTGTCAAGCGCGGGGTTGTCTTCGTCTTTAATTGCTCCGCTTTCGAAGTATAGGCGGTGTATTCTGTCGATGAACTTTTTAACGCCCTCGATATTTGCCGTGTTCCAGGGCTTAGTGTCGGCAACTGGGCCCATGAACATTTCATACATTCTCAAAACGTCCGCGCCGTAATCGCGCACCACGTCGTTGGGGTTTATCACGTTGCCCTTGCTCTTAGACATTTTTTCGCCGTCTTCGCCAAGAATCATGCCCTGGTGGAACAGTTTTTTGAAGGGTTCTTTGCAGGGAACGTAGCCTTTATCGTAAAGGAAGTTGTTCCAGAAGCGCGAGTAGAGCAGATGGCCCACAAGGTGCTCCTTGCCGCCGCAGTAAAAGTCCACCGGCATCCAGTGTTTCAAAAGTTCGTAATCGGCAAACTTTTCGTCGTTGTGCGGGTCGCAGTAGCGCAAAAAGTACCAGCTTGAACCGGCTGAACCGGGCATCGTCGTGGTTTCGCGTTTGCCCTTTACTCCGTTATAAGTAACGTTCACCCAGTCCTTTGCGTTTTCAAGCGGAGGCTGTCCGCCGTGGGCCTTGTAATCGTCCATTTCGGGCAGAACCAGGGGCAGTTCGTCGTCGCTTAAAAATACGTCTTCGCCGTTTTCGAGGTGGATTACGGGCAAGGGTTCGCCCCAATATCTCTGACGGGCGAAAATCCATTCGCGCAGTTTGTATGTCGTTGCCCTCTTGCCTAAGCCGCGTTCTTCCAGCCAGGCGCACATCGCGTCGATCGCGTCCTGTTTGTTGAGTCCGTTCAAAAAGCCCGAATTCATATGCAGGCCGTCGCCCGTCCAGGCTTCCTTTTCAATATCGCCGCCCTCAAGTACCTGAATTATCGGCAGGCCGAACTTTTTGGCGAATTCGTAGTCGCGCGTATCGTGTGCCGGAACTGCCATTATCGCACCCGTGCCGTACGACGTGAGCACATAATCGGAAATCCATATGGGCAATTTTCTTCCGTTCGCGGGATTCACGGCGTAGGCACCCGTAAACGCGCCCGTCTTGTCCTTGTTCAGTTCGGTGCGTTCCAGTTCCGACTTGCCTGCGCAAATCTCTTTATACGCCTTAATTTCGCTCGCGCGGTCGGCTGTGGTTATTCTGTCGACAAGTTTGTGCTCGGGGGCGAGAACGCAGTACGTCGCGCCGAACAGCGTGTCGCAGCGCGTGGTGAACACCGTAAAGCTTTCGTTCGTGCCGTCCACCTCGAACGTTATGTTCGCGCCAACCGATTTGCCTATCCAGTTGCGCTGTGCCGTCTTTGAGGATTCCGGCCAATCCAGCTCGTCAAGGCCTTCAAGCAGGCGTTCGGCATACTTGTTTATGTCAATCACCCACTGTTTCATGTTCTTTCTTACTACGGGAAAGCCGCCGCGTTCGCTCTTGCCGTCGACTATCTCGTCGTTTGCAAGTACCGTGCCCAGTTCCTCGCACCAGTTTACGGGCGTTTCAACGTATCTTGCCAAGCCCTCTTCGGCAAGCTGTTTAAATATCCACTGCGTCCATTTGTAATACTTTGGATCGCACGTCGAAACGGTCTGTGTCCAGTCGTACGAAAGCCCCAGCATTTTAAGCTGTGAAGTAAATGTTTCTATGTTGTGCTGAGTAAAACCGCCGGGGTGGTGCCCCGTATTTATGGCGTATTGTTCTGCCGGCAGGCCGAAGCTGTCGAACCCTATGGGATGCAGCACGTTATAGCCCTGCATACGCTTCATGCGGGCGATTATGTCGGTGGCGGTGTAACCTTCGGGATGTCCCACATGCAAACCTGCCCCGGAAGGGTATGGGAACATATCCAGAATATAATATTTGGGCTTTGAAAAATCGTTAAGATCGGTGTGGAAAGTGTTGTGTTCATCCCAGTACTTCGCCCATTTCTTTTCTACGCTGTCAAAGTTTGTATAAGCCATGATTGCCGTCCTTGAATTATTTACTTACTAATTATACAATAACCTTAATGCCGTTGGCAAATATTTTTAAAGTAAACGTTTGCTAAATAATTGACAAAAGGGCGGAAAAGATATAATATAATAACAGTTGAATAACTATGCCGCAGGGACAAGTACCCGCGCGGGCGATTTTTCAGAGAGCGCGCCTTTGGCTGCAAGCGCGCAGTTGTCCGTGCAAAGAGGGGAAACCACCCGCAGAGTGGCTGTAAAGAGCGGTCTTAAAGACAATTAAGGTGGAACCGCGCAAACACGATTTTGCGTCCTTAAACTTATTTTTAAGTTTAAGGATTTTTTTTATTTTTTACTTTTTTGTATCGGGAGATAATCATGAAAATTTTACTTAAAAACGGCGACGAACTTGCAGTTGAAGAGGGAGCGACCTGTGCCAAGGCGGCTCTTGCCGTTTCGGAAGGATTGGCAAGAAACGCTGTTGCGGCAAAGGTAAACGGCAGCCTTGTAGATCTTTCACACGTTCTTTCGCAGGGCGATAAGCTTGAAATCGTAACTTTAAAGGATAAAGAGGGACTTGAAGTGTATCGCCACACGTGCGCTCACGTGCTGGCGCAGGCGGTAAAGACCATTTTTCCCACCTGCAAGCTTGCGATAGGCCCCGTAATCGATAACGGTTTTTATTATGATTTCGACTTCAATACGCCCATTACGCAGGACGACTTTACGAAGATCGAAGCCGAAATGAACAAGATAATCAAAGCCAACACGCCCATTACGCGTTTCGAGCTTCCGCGCGACGAGGCCGTAAAACTCATGACCGAATATAAAGAGAAATATAAAGTAGAGCTTATCGACGACTTGCCCGAAGATTCGGTGATCTCCTTCTATAAGCAGGGTGCGTTCACCGATCTCTGTCGCGGCCCTCATCTGCCCTCTACAGGCAAAATCAAGGCGTTCAAACTCGTTTCGATTGCCGGTGCGTACTGGCGCGGCAACGAAAAGAACAAAATGCTCACCCGCATCTACGGCGTGGCGTTTGCAAAAAAGGACGAGATGCAGGCCTATTTTGAGATGCTTGAAGAGGCCAAAAAACGCGACCATATCAAACTCGGTAAGGAATTAAAGCTGTTTGCCCTTTTAAACGAAGGTAAAGGATTTCCTTTCTTTTTGCCGAATGGCATGGTGTTAAAAAACACTCTTGTGGATTACTGGCGCGACCTTCACCGCAAGGAGGGGTATGTCGAAATTCAAACGCCAATCATTTTAACGCGTAACCTTTGGGAAAATTCGGGCCACTGGGAACATTATAAGGATAACATGTACACCACAAAGATAGACGGCGAAGACTGCGCCGTTAAGCCCATGAACTGTCCCGGCGGCATGCTCGTTTACAAGCTTTGGCCGCACAGCTATAAAGATCTGCCCATCAGAATGGGTGAAATGGGGCTCGTTCACCGCCACGAAAAGAGCGGCCAGCTGCACGGCCTTTTCCGCGTGCGCTGTTTCACGCAGGACGACGCGCACATCTTTATGCTGCCCGAACAGATAACCGATGAAATCAAGGGTGTTGTCCGTCTTACCAATAAAATTTATTCGCAGTTCGGTTTTAAATACAAAGTGGAATTGTCTACCCGTCCCGAAGACAGTATGGGCACAAAGGAAGAGTGGGACATGGCCACCGACGCTTTAAGAAAGGCCCTTGACGAACTTGGTCTCGAATACGAGATAAACGAAGGCGACGGCGCGTTCTACGGCCCCAAAATCGACTTCCACCTGCAGGACAGCATAGGCAGAACGTGGCAGTGCGGCACCATTCAGCTCGACTTCCAGATGCCTCAGCGTTTCGAGCTTGAATATACCGGCGAAGACGGCGCAAAACACCGCCCCATAATGATCCACCGCGCAATATTCGGCTCTATCGAAAGATTTATCGGTATTCTCATCGAACATTATGCGGGTAAGTTCCCCGTCTGGCTCGCGCCCGTACAGGTTAAGGTTCTCTCCATAACCGACAGAACAAAGGACTATGCCGAAAGCGTATGCGCCATGTTGAAGGAGCGCGGAGTGCGCGCGGAGCTTGATACCCGCAACGAAAAGATAGGCTACAAGATCCGCGAAGCCAAGCTTGAAAAAGTTCCATATGTAATAGTTGTCGGCGACAAAGAGGCCGAAGACGGCACCGTAAACGTAAACAAGCGCGGCGTCGAAGAAAAGACGATAATGTCCAAAGAGGCTTTTGCCGAACTTGTTGTAAAAGAAGATAAAGAAAAAACGGTTTTCTGATAAAAAACGATTGACAAAACATACGGGCTTGTTGTATTATATATGGGTAAGCAAAGGTTGTTCCCTTTCGCCGCATCCGTAGGCATGCAGGCACATAATGTTTTAAACGCTTAAAATCGTTTTGCATTCGTTCGGGGCAGGCTGCGCTTGCCCCGTTATTTTTTATCCTTTCGATTAATATGATATGAGGAATATGGAAAGAAAAGATTTTTATCAGGTAAACCAATCCATCAGGGACAGGGAAGTAAGGCTTATCGATGCCGAAGGCAACATGGTGGGCGTAATGCCGGCCGTTCAGGCTCTGCGCCTTGCAGAGGAGGCCGACCTCGATCTCGTTAAAATTTCGCCTAACGCCGTACCGCCCGTATGCAAAATTATGGATTATTCAAAATTTAAATACGAGCAGGCAAAAAAGGATAAGGAAAACCGCAAAAATCAAACTGTGGTAGAGCTTAAAGAGATAAGGCTTTCGATGACGATAGACGTCGGCGATATTGCCGTTAAAAGCAAGCAGTGCTTAAAGTTCCTCGATCAGGGCAACAAGGTAAAAGTTTCCATTCGCATGAAGGGGCGCGAAAACGCCCGCGCCTATCAGGGCGTAAAAGTTATGGAGGACTTTTTTGCCGGTCTTAACGGAAAAGCCGTTCAGGATAAAAAGCCCACAACCGAGGGCAGATTTATAACAATGATGCTCTCGCCGGCAAAAAACTAAGCATTCAATGCGGCGCAAGCCGTTTTGTTCAATTTTGTAAATTATCAGGAGGAATACTAATATGCCCAAGCAGAAGTCGCACAGCGGTTCTAAAAAGCGTTTTTGGCTTACTGCCACCGGTAAGGTGAAAAGGCCCCACGGCGGCAAGAACCACAAAGCCGAAACAAAGAACAGAAAGAGAAAGAGAAATCTGCGTCAGAACACTCTCGTTTCCACAACTCAGGAATCTACCGTTAAGAGTATGATTCCCTATAAGGCATAAAGGAGGTAACTACAAATGCGTATCAAAAGGTCTGTAAATGCTTTAAAGAAGCGCAGAAAGATAATGCGCCTTGCCAAAGGTTACTTCGGCAACAAGTCCAAGTCTTACAGGATCGCGCGCGAAGCCGTTATGAAGTCGCTCAACTATGCGTTCGTCGGCAGAAGATTAAGAAAGCGCGACATGCGTTCGCTGTGGATCGCCCGCATCAATGCCGCGGCAAGGATCAACGGCCTTTCCTATTCCAAATTCATGCACGGTCTCAAAGCCGCCGGCATCAACCTCAACCGCAAAGTCCTTGCCGACCTTGCAGTAAACGATGCCGCAGCTTTTGCTGCTCTTGCAGAAAAGGCCAAGGCCGCAGTTTAATAACGATTATGTATCGGGGTAGTTGAAATTTTCAGCTACCCTTTAAACCGTGTATGATAATAACTTCGCGTTCCAACCCGTTAATTAAAAAATTTGCCGCTCTGTCCGATAAGAAATTCCGCAGACAGTACGGCGAATATCTTGTGGAAGGCACTAAGCCCGTGCGCGAATGCATCCAAGCGGGCGGAGAGGTCGTAAACATAATTGCCTCTTCGCGCAACGCGCAGGAGTTCCCGCAGGCGGTTGTCGTTTCGGACGATCTGTTTAAAAGCGTTTCCTCCGAAAAGACCCCGCAGGGCGTGATAGCTGCGGTAAAGCTGCCCGACATGCCTCTGCGTCCGCCGCGCGGGCCTTGTCTGTTGCTTGACAGGTTGCAGGATCCGGGCAATGTGGGCACTATAATCCGCACGGCCAATGCTGTCGGTTTCGAGGATGTTTACCTTGCAGACTGCGCCGACCCGTTTTCGCCCAAGGCTGTAAGAGCCAGCATGAGCGGTATATTCTTTGTCAATGCGTTCTGCGGCGGGCTTGACGAACTGCTTAAAGCGTTAAAGGATGTTCCGCTTGTGACGGCGGATATGTCGGGTGAAAATGTATTTTCGTTTGTGCCGCCTGCAAAGTTTTGTCTGTGCATAGGCAACGAGGGCGGCGGCATAAGTAGCGTCGTGCGATCGTTAAGTTCATATACCGTAAGCATACCAATGCGCAAAAGTTGCGAAAGTTTGAATGCCGCAATATCCGCGGCTGTGGCAATGTATGCGCTTTTGAATAATTCCAGGAGGAGTATTTAATGTCCGGACATTCCAAATGGCACAACATTGCCGCAAAAAAAAGTAAAACCGATGCCGCCCGCGGCGCGATATTCACAAAAATAGGCAGGGAACTTGCTGTTGCCGCCAAGGGTAATCCCAATCCCGAAACCAACTCGAAGCTCGCCGACGTTATCGCCAAGGCGAAGGCTGCAAACATGCCCAACGATAACATCAAGCGTTCCATAGCAAAGGCCGCGGGCGAACTTTCGGGCAAAGATTATAAAGAACTCACTTACGAAGGCTATGGCGTTGCGGGTTCGGCCGTTATCATTAAAACGCTTACCGATAACGTAAACCGTACTTCCGGCGACATATCCTCCACAATGTCGAAATGCGGCGGACAGATGGGCAAACCCGGCTGCGTAAGCTATCAGTTCGATAACAAGGGCGTCATCGTTATCGAAAGAACTGTCGCGCTCGACGAAGATAAGATGATGGAATACTGTCTTGAAGCCGAAGCCGAAGATTTTTCGGCTCTTGACGATGTATACGAAGTTTACACCTCTCCCGAAGCTTTCTCGGCAGTGCGCAAGTATTTCGAGGATAAGGGAGTTACATTCCTTGAAGCCGAAGTTAAAATGGTTCCTCAAAACACAATAGCTTTGCCGGAAGATAAGCTTGCCACGTTTATCAAAATGATCGATAAGCTCGAAGAACTTGACGATGTTCAAAACGTCTATCACAACGTTGAACTTCCCGATGACGGCGAGGATGAATAACTTCTGATCTGTATATAATCTTATACTATATATGCTCCAATAAAGCCGCCGTTGCGCCCGTGAAGGTGTTGCGGCGGTTTTGTTGTGTATGGAGAAAATCCGAGCGCACGCATGCTCCGATGATTTTTTTGTTGTGTCAATTTGTAATTGTTCAAATAGAAGCAAATCATTAGATGCGGCATGGAAAAAGCCGTGCCGGGAATATTAATTGATTTTGTTTTGCCGTCGTAAATGCTTAATATTTATAATTGATTCGGTTCCGGCGAATAAATACGCGGTTTATGCGCAAAGTATTATTGCAAGCGGAAACGCTTTAAAAATAGCCGGCAACTTCGGCATTGCTGCGCCGTAAAGCCGGCGGCGGGGGTCTCTTTAAGGGGGATCCCCTATGTTTTTATCAATAAAAATTTACATAATCGACCGCTTTTGCAAATAAAATAGCATATGATAACAAAACGCAGAATAATTTTGCTGTGCGTTATGGCGGCGATAATTGCGGTTGCTCCGTTTGCCGCCGCATTCGCCGACAGGGGCGACGGCGGGCAGAGCGGCGCAAAGACGCAGTTTATAACGCTGTGGCAGATCGACTCTTTCGAGGGCGGAAAGGGTTCAAGGGCGGCCTATCTGCAACGTGTTGCCGATGAACGAGCCAAAACGTCGGGTGCATATATTAAAGTTGTGACGATAAGTTCTGCCGCCGCACGCGATAATATTGCCGCAGGGAACATTCCCGATATTATTTCATACGGTGCAGGGTTTTACGGAATAGGGAGCTTGGTGAACGCGCGCGATTTTTTATATAAATGCTGGTGTTACGGCGGATATTTTTTACTGTCGCTCGGCACCGACGGGGCGTTTGCCGACGTTACCGCCAGGAATACGGTGTTGAATGCGGGAAGGGATAATTTAGCGGCTGCATGCGCGATGTTCGAGGGGCTTAGCGGATGCGCCGTGGAATCTTGTGAAAGCGCGTATGTTTCGTTGCTGTCGGGGAAATACAAATATCTGCTCGGTACGCAGCGCGATATTTTCAGGTTGAAAACACGCGGGGTGCAATACTGTGCAAAGCCGATAACTTCGTTTAACGATCTGTATCAGAATATTTCTATCATATGCGACGATGAAAAATATCCCGAATGCCTCGGCTTTGTAGAGCAGCTGATCAATAGTGACGGAATTGACGCGTTGGGGCTTGCTCACGGCGGCGAGGGTGCAGACGAATTGAGCGAGGTTGCCGCTGTCGATTTTGAGTATGAAATAAGGGGATTTGCGGGCAAAGAATATATGGGCTCGCTTTTGCAGGCGATTCGAAACGAAGATTTAAATTCTTTAAAAAATTTATTAAAGTGATTGAAAAATATATTAAAAAATGTTATCATATAGTAGCGGCGTCGTAAAGGCGTTTTCGCGCGATTACCGCAATCTGGCGGCAATCGCCTGCAAAAAGAAAATAGTGCTTGCGCAAAATACTACATACGGACTCGGCGGCGAGGCGGAGGCTTACTTTCCTTCGAGTATAGCCGCAGCTAAGGCGGTCTGCGGGTATCTTTCGTCGCGCGGCAGTAAAATATTTTACATCGGCTGCGGGTCAAACGTTCTTGCTTCCGACAGTGGGTACGACGGAGGAGTGATCTGTACGCGCCGTTTAAAAGGTATTGTCAGGGCGGGCGACGGCGAAATTTTTTGTCTTTCCGGCACTACGGTCGCTCAAATTTTAAATTACTGTGTACAAAACGGTTTGGGAGGCCTTGAATACCTTGCGGGAATACCCGCAACGATAGGCGGAATAGTTGCGATGAACGGAGGTGCGGGCGGAAGGTATATCTGCCAAAACGTTGTATCGGTTAAAATTTTTGACGGTATAACGCGCACGTTATCCAACAAAAACTGCGATTTTGAATATAAACAAAGTACTATGCGTAACATAAACGCGCTGATTTTGGCGATCAGGCTGTCGGTTTTCGACGATTTGCCCAATAATGTCGCTCTGCGCATAAGCGAGTACATGCAAAGGCGCGTTAAACTGCCCAAGGGTAGAAGCTGCGGCTGCGTATTTAAAAACGTTCGCCTGAAAGACGGGTCGTTAATGTCTGCGGGCGCGCTTATACAACGCTGCGGGCTTGCGGGGTTTGGCCACGAAAAGGCCTTTGTTTCTGCCGAACACTGCAATTTTATCATAAATAACGGTTACTCGGCCTCAACGGTGAGGGCCGTGATAGACGATGTGAAACAAATCGTCTTTAAAAAACTCGGCGTGATGCTTGAAGAAGAAGTGGTCTATTGCGGCAAGTTTTAGTTTGTTTGTGACCGCTGTCCATATTGAATTTAGCTTATCTTTTTGTTTTTTACTATTTTATAATCTACTATGCGTGACATAGTTTGAGGTTTTTATGTTGCTTTACGGTGATTATCACACTCATACGCCATATTCGCACGGAAAAAATACCGTGCTTGAAAATGCAGAGGCGGCAAAGCGGGCGGGTTT
>CALVWU010000012.1 GCA_944367955.1 uncultured Clostridia bacterium | reverse complement strand
CGGCAAGTTGCAGGCGTCGCCAGCCAAAACTTGCGTTAATAAAAATAATGATGTGCGCAAGGCGGATTCATTCCGCCATTAAGCGCGACAACATTTGCTGCGAAGCAGGCTCGCCGGTGTGAATTGCCGCGATTTAGTAAACCGTGGGCTAAAACATATCGCGGCAAGAGAGGCAGAGCCTCTCAAATAACGGCAAATCGCAGCCGCCACAAGGCGAGATTTGCGTTAATAATATTACTGTGTGCGCAAGGCGGATTCATTCCGCCATTAAGCGCGACAACATTTGCTGCGAAGCAGGCTCGCCGGTGTGAATTGCCGCGATTTAGTAAACCGTGGGCTAAAACATATCGCGGCAAGAGAGGCAGAGCCTCTCAAATAACGGCAAATCGCAGGCACGGCCTGCCGAGATTTGCGTTAACCTTTTTGCGTTAACATCTTTGCGTTAAAAACTTTGCGGTTATATTTTACACGCTGTACAGAAGATCGAAATATGAAGGATAGGGCCAATAATCGGCGGCGGTTATCTTTTCCATGGAATCGATAACGGTGCGCATCTGCTCCATGAGCGGAATTACGCTGTGCGCCATGGCTTGCGAGGCCGAAATCACCTCTTCCATCACTATCCCGCCCAGAACGTCTTCGAGCTTGCCGATCAGCGACGAAAGTTCGTCGTTGTAGCCTGCAAGTTTCATTATAAGGTCGCGTTCGGTATTGCAGGGAATGGAGTCGTTTACAGCCTGTTTTGCGGCGACGTTTGAGCAGAGCGAAGCCACATAGTCGGAAACGGCGGGGATTATATCCTGCTTGGCCATCTCTAACAGAGTCAACGCCTCGATATTGATTATCTTTGTGTAATTTTCGAGCTGAATATTGGCGCGGGCGATAGCTTCGGCCTTGGTGTATACGCCCTGTCTTACGAACACCTGAATGTTTTTATCTTCAAAGCATACGGGCACGGCGTCGGCCGTATTTTTGTAGTTGAGCAGCCCCCTCTTTGCCGCCTCCGGCTCCCATTCGGGGCCGTAGCCGTCGAGGTTGTATATGATGCGGTAGTGAGCTTTGAGTTCACGCTCGCATATGGCGTTTGCCGCGCTTTCGATATCCTTTTTGCCTTCAAGCTCGTCGGCGAACTGTTCGAAGGCGTCGGCGACTATGGTATTGAGCACAATGTTGGGATCGGACACGTTGGCCTGGGAGCCGAGCATGCGGAACTCGAACTTGTTGCCCGTGAAAGCAAAGGGCGAAGTGCGGTTGCGGTCGGTGGCATCCTTGGGGAATATGGGGGATTCGGGAACGCCGATAGAGCCTTCGAGCGAAGTTTTATCGGTAACGAAGTCTTCGCCCTTGACAATGGAATCGACGAGCGCGCCGAGGTGGTCGCCGAGGTATACCGAGATGATCGCAGGGGGAGCTTCGTTTGCGCCGAGACGGTGATCGTTGCCCGCCGTGGCCACAGAAGCCCTTAAAATACCCTGATAGTCGTCCACCGCCTTTACAACGGCGGCAAGAATAAGTTTGAAAAGAGTGTTCTTTTCGGGCGCGGGGCCGGGATCGAGCAGATTGAAGCCGTTATCGGTGGACATAGACCAGTTGTTGTGCTTGCCCGAACCGTTTATGCCGCGGAAGGGCTTTTCGTGCAAAAGACAGATAAGCCCGTGTTTTTTGGCGACTTTGCGCATTATTTCCATGGTGAGCATGTTCATATCGACCGCCGTGTTTGTGGTGGAGAACACGGGTGCCATTTCGTGCTGGGCGGGGGCAACCTCGTTGTGCTTTGTCTTTGAGGGTATGCCGTAAGACCACAGCTCTTTATCGAGGTCGGCCATAAACTCGGCAATGGCGGGTTTGAGTACGCCGAAATAGTGGTCTTCGAGCTCCTGTCCGCGGCTGACGGGCGCGCCGATGAGCGTGCGGCCGGTAAGACGCAGATCTTTGCGGCGGTCGTACATCTCTTTGGAGATGATAAAATACTCCTGTTCGGGCCCGACCGTGGTTGAAACCTTTTTGCAGTTTATGCCGAAAAGCTTTAATATGCGCTTGGCCTGCTTGTCGATGGCGTTCATGGAACGGAGCAGGGGCGACTTTTTATCGAGCGTTTCGCCGGTATACGACACGAAAACGGTGGGAATGTATAAAGTACCCTCCTTTACGAATGCGGGCGAAGTGGGATCCCACGCGGTGTAGCCGCGGGCCATGAACGTCGAACGCGAGCCGCCGGAAGGGAAAGACGAGGCGTCGGATTCGCCCACTATAAGGCTCTTGCCCGTAAGACGCATTATTACCCTGTCGCCTTCGGGTTCGATGAAACTGTCGTGCTTTTCGGCAGTAAGGCCCGTAAGGGGCTGGAACCAGTGCGTGTAGTGCGTTGCGCCCTTTGAAACGGCCCAGTCCTTCATTGCGGCGGCAACCGTGCCGGCAATGGACACATCGAGCTGCTTGCCCGACTCGATAGTGGCCCTTAAAGCCTTGTATACTTCCTTGGGCAGCGTTTCTTTTTGTACGGCGTCGTTAAAGACGTTTTCGCCGAACATCTGAGGTACGTTCATCTTGTTGCTCCTTATAAATTTTTTAGCCGATGCGTTTAAAATTATTTACGCACTCTGTTTACGCATTAAATTATAATGTAATCCGGCGCATAAGTCAAACGATAAGCGGCAGACTGTTTTTAACCGATTTTTATATATCTTAAAAGCTAAGATTATACCCCTTTAAAATTCGCCGCCGCCGAACGGTTCGTCGCCGTCGTCTTCGAAAGGGTTTCTGCCGCCCTCGGCCCCGTCGCCGTTTACACGGCCTTCGGGCCTGTCCTCGAAGCGGGCGGGCTTTATCAGATGGGAATTTTTTACGTCGTTGTGCATGCCCGCGGGGTCATCGATCAGGATACCGCGCTGAATGGAGGCATAGCCGTGCTTTTTGCGTATGCCGTCTACGGCGCGTTCAACTTTTTCGCGCCTTGAATAGCTGCCGCAGGCTTCATCGAGGGTGATTTGCGAGCTCTGCCCGTCGAATCCCGAAACGGTGACGCCCAGCGAACGCACCGCGAACGGATGGCGGACGTTGGCCTTGAACAGCTCGAACGCCGTTTGAGCGATTTCGGAACACAGTGCAGTATGCCGCACTTTTTTTTGCACCTGAAACGAAGTGAGATCGTCGTACCGCACCCACAGATGCACGGTATCGGCCTTGCCCCTGTCCGATTCGCGCAGGCGCGCCGCGACGCTTTCGGACAATACATATATGTTGCGCTCTATCTGTTCGGGATATACGAGGTCGTATGCGTATGTCTGCGAATTGCCGATAGACTTTAACTGCCGTTCGTCGTCGACGTGCGCGACGGGGCTTGTATCGCGGCCGCGGGCGTAAGTTAAAAGGGTTGCGCCGAACTTGCCGAAGGTCTTAATTATTTTATCGTCGTCGGCGGCGGCCAGAGAGCCTATCGTTGTAAGCCCCATAGCGCGCAGCTTTTTTGAAGTTGCGCCGCCCACCATTAAAAGATCTTCGACCGGCAGGGGATATATTACGTTTTTAAAGTTGGACAGCGAGATCACCGACGTGCCGTCGGGCTTTTTTAAATCGCTGCCCAGCTTTGCAAAAATTTTGTTGAACGACACCCCAACGGATACCGTAAGACCCAGTTCGTCCCTTACGGCGAAGCGGATGGTATCGCCCAAAAAACGCAGATACTCGTCGGTGCACATTCCCTCTGCCCGCGCCGCGCCGTTGAAACGGGGAAAGACCGATAAAAAGTTTGAAATATCCAGCCAGCATTCGTCGATGCCGTAACTTTCGATATATTCGGTATAGCGGGCGTATATCGCCTTTACTCTGCGCGAAAAATCGATATACCTGTCAAAGTGCGGCGGCACGGTTACAAGGCCGGGACACTTTTGTTTGGCCCGCCAGATGGTGTCGCCCGTCTTTACACCCGCTCTTTTTGCCTCTTCGCTTTTGGCAAGCACTATGCCGTGCCGCTCTTCCTTGCTGCCACACACGGCCAGCGGCACCCCGGCAAGTTCGGGATTGAGGCGGCGTTCCACCGAAGCGTAAAAATTATTGAGATCGCTGTGCAGGATGATTTTTTCGTTCAAGGCGTACCCGCTCCGTTCCCGCGCGGCAAGATTGCGGCTGGCGGCGGAAACTGATGTCGATTTTTAAATATTTAAGGCATATTATGCCGTCAACCGCGCAATAAGGTCGGTTAAGACACTGAAAAACGATGCGAAAGTTTTGCCGCAGACTTCGCAGTCTTTAATAACAATGCCCTCGCAGCGCAGTCCCGTTATCGCAAACGACATGGCCACGCGGTGATCGCCGAATGTTTGGATTTCGCACCCGACGGGGGACGACGGGTATATTATTATGCCGTCGGGAAGTTCGTTCACCTTTACGCCCATAGCGGTTAAATTTTGCGCCATCGCCGAGATGCGGTCGCATTCCTGCCCGCGCACATGCGCTATGTTGCATATGTGCGTGGGACGGCTTAGATAGGGCGCGACGGCGGCAAGCGTCAAGGCCTGATCCGAAAACGAGGACATATCGATTTTTCCGCCGTCGAAATGTTTTAAAAGGGATATGAACTTGCCGTCGCCCTGCAACATGTCCTCCTTTACCCCCTCGACGCAGATGTTTGTACCCAGCAATTTATTTGCGGCGTAAAAATAGCATGCGGCCGAAACGTCGGGCTCTATATCGTACCGCCGCGCGCTGTACGATCCGACGACGGTATACACATTGTCCGAGCATTCCACGCCCGCGCCGAAGGCCGACATCATTGCAGCCGTCATGCGCACATAGTCCATGCCGTGAGTGCCCGAAACTTCCACCGAAAACGGTTTGCCCGCGCACACGGCGCAGATGAGCAGCGCGGAGAGAAACTGACTGCTCTTTTGAATGTCTACTTTTGCGCGGCCGGGTATGCCGCCGCAGCCCCTTACGGTGAACGGAAAACAGTCCGCATGTTCGTGAAACGTAAAAGACGCGCCCATATCCCTTAACGAATTTATAAGCGGCGATATGGGGCGGCGTTTCATCTGCTCGGATGACGTAAAGCGGAAAGTGCCGTTTGAAAGCGCGGCGAGGGCGGTTAAAAACCGCGCCGCCGTACCCGCCGAGCCGACGTACACCTCTGCCGATTCCAAGGGGAGTTTGCCGCCGCAGCCCTTTACTTCGGCCGTGTTGCCGTTCACCTTTATATCTATGCCCAGGGAACGCAGTCCGCCTATGAAGTCGGCGCAGTCGCCGGTAGTCTGAATGCCGCAGAGCACACTTGTGCCGCGAGCGAGCGCGGCGATGAGCAGAGCGCGGGCGGTTATGGATTTTGAGCCGGGTACGCAGACGCGCTGCGTTGCGTGCGTTATTTTGCCGAATACGGGCTTTACCGCATAGTTCATATGTGCTCCTTTTGGCAAGACACTATCAAATGCCCCGCATATATGCGCCGTTTACGCCGCTATTACCGTTATTTGCGACGGCGCAGTATGTCGCCCGCCGCAAGGTTGAAAGGACAGTCGAGCGTGTAACGTTCCTGCACCCTTTTGCAGTCGTCGACGCCCGTTCCGTCGGGCAATGCGGCGTTTTTAACGACAAATGTCTTTAAAAAATTTTCGGTGGGCGACAGCACTTCGAGCACATCACCCGTTTTGAATCTGCCGCGCATCTCGACGACCGCGCGGCCGTCGGAGCAAGACAGCACGTTGGCCACATAGTCGCAGTCGCCCTTCGTTTGACTGTCGGTATAATTTACCGTATCGGAATTTTCGCCCAGCATGTAGGCAGTAGTATAATCGCGGTGAGCGGCGGTGAGAAGTTCGCGCTCGATAACTGGCGTAAAGCCAAAATCGATACAGCGGCGATAGGCGTTTATCACCGTGGCGAGGTAGTATTCGCTCTTCATGCGCCCCTCTATCTTAAAGGAGTACACCCCCGCCCGCGCCATTTCGTTTAAGTGGGCCGACATATTTAGGTCTTTTGAATTGAATATGTATGTGCCGCGCCCGTCCTCCTCCACGTTCATCCAGCCGCTCTCTCTGCCGGGTCCGTTTTTGCGCACCTGCCAGTTCCAGCGGCAGGCCTGAACGCACTCTCCGCGGTTGGAATCGCGCCCCGCAAGATAGTTTGATAAAAGGCATCTGCCCGAATAAGATATGCACATCGCGCCGTGGACAAAGGCTTCGAGTTCGATTTCGGGCACGGCGGCGTGGATGTCGGCTATCTCTTCAAGCGAGAGTTCGCGCGCAAGTATTGCGCGGGTCGCGCCCAGGTCATGCCAGAACCTTACGGCGGCGGCCGAATTTATATTCGCCTGAGTGGATATATGCACGTTTAAGCCGGGCGCGCTCTTTTTGCACAGATAGAACACCCCCGGATCGGAGATTATGGCCGCGTCCGCCCCCGCCGCAAGCAGATAGGCGAAGTAGTCTTTAAGCCGACCTTCGTCGCGGTTTTTGGCAAAAATATTTACCGTAACATACACCTTTTTGCCGAGCGAGTGGGCGTATTTTATAGCCGAAGCAAGCTCGTCTTCGCCGAAATTATCGGCAAAGGAGCGCAGGGAAAAATTTTTACCCCCGACATATACCGCGTCCGCGCCGAAATACAGCGCGCAGTTCAGTTTTGCACGATTGCCCGCAGGGGCAAGAAGTTCAACGTTCATAATTATTAATAACGCGTTACGCGCCTATTTTTTTACCGAAAGCGCGATACCGTCGCCCACGTCGGCAATGTATGTTATAAGCCCGTCGTCAGAAGTGACGGCATTTAAATATTCGCGCACATGTTCGACGAGCATGCGCCGCTTTTTCGGCGGCTGCTCCTCGCCGTTCACCCAGCCGTACAGCAACACGTCGTCGGCGGCGAGCAGTCCGCCGCGCGCAAGCAGCTCCTTTAAACGGGGCAGCCACTTGACGTACTGCACTTTGGGGCCGTCTAAAAATATAAAGTCGTACCCTCCGCCGAGAGTTGACATTACTTCCGCCGCGTCGCCGCAGAGTGCGGTTACCCTGCTTGAAAGGCCCGCGCTTTGAAAATTTTGCACGGCCTCGCCGAACAGTTCTTCGTTCTTTTCTATTGTGGTAAGGCGGGCCGAGGGACAGGTTTGCAGCAGAGCTATGCCCGAAGCACCCACGGCCGTGCCGACTTCGAGAATGTTTTTTGCTCCGACGGCCGCCGCCTGCATGCAGATAAACTGCAACGTTTCGTCGGAAGATACGGGTATGGAGCGGGCAAAGGCAGAACGCCTTATGTTTTGCACCGCTTCGCCCGCGACGGTCAGTTTGTTTACGCAGCCCGTGCGTGAGGGGCGTTCGGGGCGGGAGGTATCGTTGTGGGCGTAATTGAAATCCATTAAAGTTCCACCACTACCGGCACGACCATGGGCGACTGCCTTGTTTTGCGCACAAGATAGTTTCTTAACGCCTTTTTGATGACACGTTTTAAATCGTCGGTGTTGCCCGAATGCAGATCGTAGCCCGATATTGCCCTGTTTATGACTTCGCGCATCTCCTTGTTGTAGTCGCGGTGGAAGTCGAACACGAATCCGCGCGAATTTATCACCGGTTCGCCGATGACTTCCCCGCCCGAAACGGTTACCGCCACGATGAAGATGCCCTCCTGTGCGAGCTGACGCCTGTCCTGCATGACGAGCGAAGCCTTTTCGTCCTCTATTCCCTCGCCGTCGATAAGGCGGGAGCCGGCCGCGACGTCGGGCAGACGGCGCATTGTTTTTGAAGTGACCTCGATACAGTTGCCGAGATCGGGCAAAAATATATTGCGTTCGCTTAAACCGAGGCTCTGCGCAAGTTGCGAATGCTTTACGAGATGTCTGTATTCGCCGTGGACGGGAATGAAAAATTTGGGTTTGAGCAGCGTGTGCATTATTTTATGTTCTTCGCGGCAGGCGTGGCCCGAAACGTGGATGTTTTCAAGCCGTTCATACACCACGTCGGCACCGAGATGGTACAGTTTGTTTATAACGCCGTACACGTCGCGCTCGTTGCCCGGAATGGGCGAAGCGGAGATTATTATGGTATCGTTTGAACCCACCGACAGAGCGGGATTTTCGCCGTTGGCCATGCGGTGCAGGGCACTCATAGGCTCGCCCTGGCTGCCCGTACACACTATTAAAACTTCGTCGTCGCGCAGATTTTTTGTGCGGGATATATCGATTATTATGCCGTCGGGTATGGTGAGTTCGCCTATCTTTTGGGCGGCCTCGACGACATTGAGCATGCTGCGGCCGTTTAACGCCACCCTTCTGCCGTGCCGCGCGGCGAGATCGATTATCTGCTGCAACCTGTGCACGTTAGAGGCAAACGTGGCTATTATCACCCTGCGGGTGGAGTTTTCGCCGACAAGCCTGTCGAGGGTGTCGCCCACCACCGTTTCGCTCATGGTGAAGCCGGGGCGTTCGATGTTGGTGCTTTCGCCCATATACAGCAGTACGCCCTTGCCGCCGAGGTCGGCTATCGTCTTTAAGTCTATCGGCTGGCCGGCAACGGGGGTGAGGTCTATTTTAAAGTCGCCGCTGTGGAAGATGATGCCCTGCGGCGTATGCACGGCGAGGGCTACCGCGCCGGCTATGGAGTGGTTTACGTTTATAAAGTCTATTTTAAAGCAGCCGAGCTGGATATGCCCGCCGGGTTCAACCGTTACTTCCTTTACGTTGTTCAGGCGGTGTTCGCGCAGCTTGTTATCGACGAGCGCGAGGGTAAGCTTGGTGCCGACGACGGGTATATCCATCTCTTTTAAAAGATATGGAACGCCGCCGATGTGGTCTTCGTGCCCGTGCGTGAGCAATAATCCGCGCACCTTGCGCTTGTTTTCGACAAGATAGGTCAAGTCGGGCACTACAAGGTCGATGCCCGGCAATTCCTGCGTGGGGAATGTTGCGCCGGCGTCAATTATTATTATGTCGTCGCCGCATTCGAGGGCGGTCATGTTTTTGCCTATTTCGCCCACGCCGCCGATGAATATTACCTTTACCGCGTTCTTTTTTGCCCGCTCCTTTTTGCCTGCGGGCAAAAACAACTGCTGCACGGCGGAAAGACGTTTTTGCGACTGTGCCGGCGGCAGAATGGCCGCGGGCATCGGTATGCGCACGGGAGCGCGGCGGTTTTGCTGCGTCGAGGCACCCGCCTGAACTTCGCGCTTGGTCTTGGACTGCTTGCCCTGTTTGGGCTGTTTGTTAGCTTTTTGGCTTTTATCTTCCTTTTTTTTGCGCGGTTTGCGCTGTTTCTTGTTTGAGTCGTTAAAAAATTCCAAAATTATATTCCTTAAAAAATGATTTATTTAATTAAAATTGAAACCGTGCCGCCGTTTTAATACAACCGCACTATTGCAATCCTGCAAGATCCTTCGACTTCGCGCCTCGCTATTCGCTCGGCACTTCGCTCAGGATGACAGAGCGGCGTGTCGCCGCTGCCTTGTTCCGGCAACGTTCCGTTGCATCAGATTCCGCGAGAGCGGTGTCCGCTCTGCCTTATTCCGCGAACAAGCATTATTGCATTGCACAACATTATTCCGCGGACAGCAGGGTTTATAAATAATATAACCATGCCGCGCAGCGTGCGCAGGCTTCGCCGACGGCGTGTCGCCGCTACCTTATTCCGCGAACGGGTATTATAACATTACCAAACCCATTCCGCGGACAACCGCGATGTCATTCTGAGCCGCCGCGCATGCGGCGTGTCGAAGAATCTGCTTAGGCCGCCGCGAAGTAGTTGCAATGCAATAATGCCCGCGTTCCTATACACAAACCCTATTGTAACCCTGCCAGATCCTTCGATTGCGCTCCCTGCGGTCGCTACACTCAGGATGACAATCTGTGCTGCTTGCTTAAAGCGGAGTTTGCCGACGCGACGTTGCAATGCGGAATCTTGCCGTACTTTGTAAAATTTTGCAATGCACTATAAAAGGGGGTTATTTAAAACCCCCTTTTATTTTTTAAGCGGTCGCGCTTAAATTACTTTTTGCTTACGTCCTTTACGAGACCTTCTTCGATGAGTTCTTCGATAGTTTCGTAAGGATACATTGCGGCATAGTCACGTTCTACTATTTCACGCTTTACGCCGTCGCGCTTGGCAAGCATTATATCGATGAGCCTGATTGCCTTTTTAACGCCGCGAGGACTCTTAATCTTTACCATCATGGGCGTACCGTGCATCGACTTGTTGTCGGACACGTCAACCTGATGATATACGCTTGTTGCAAACTCGTTGGGGTCAAGCGCGAGATACAGGCAGAGAGTCTTGCCGCGGATCTTGAAGCGGGCGATGGTTTCGCGGCCCTTGTTGAAGCGTTCGGCACCCCATGCAATGTTGGAGTTTACCTTCTTGTATGCAAGCAACGCGTTTTTAACCTGACCGTAGTACCTCTTTTGTTCGTCGGTGCTTTGAATTATTCTTGCAATGAACGAACGGTTGTACTTCATCATGTTGGCGAAATCGACGCCGGTATTGGATATGCCGGGTATACCGTCGGGCATGACTTCGCCTTCAACGGGCGTTTCATCGATGTCGTCGACTATCTCTTCTATAACGTCGTCGCCGCCCTCTTCGTCTTCGGGCTGTTCTTCAACGATGTCGCTTACGGTTACAAGCTCTTCTTCCTCTTCGGGCTGCTCTTCTTCGGCCGTCTCTTCAACAACCTCTTCGGGTTGTTCTTCTTCGGCCGTCTCTTCAACGACCTCTTCGGGCTGTTCTTCTTCGACCGTCTCTTCAACGACCTCTTCGGGCTGCTCTTCTTCCGCTGCCTCTTCGACAACCTCTTCGGGCTGCTCTTCTTCGGCCGTCTCTTCAACGACCTCTTCGGCGGCTGCGGGAGCAAGCTCTTCGGCGGCAACGGCGGTTACTACGCCTGCGGCGAGCATGGCCTTGATCTCTTCGATTTCTTTTTGAATGTTATCGATGCGGTCATCGTAGTTTTGAGCTACTTTTTCGGTTACGATGTCGGTGATTTCGTTTACGCCTTCATCGTCGATAACGACATCCAAATCCTCTTCCTTTTCGGGAGCGGGCGCGGAAGCCATGGCCTTTAATTCGGCTATATCTTCTTCGAGCTTGCGGAAATAGTCGTCGTAGCTGTAATTGCTTGCAACCGATTTGGCCACTTCGTTGATGCCCGCTTCGTCCACGACAATGTCGCGGTCGGCATCGAACTGGGCCTTAATTTCGTTATAAAGGCTTTCGCGAACCTTTTGAGCTACTATTTCGCTTATTCTGTTTACGCCCTCTTCGTCTACCGATATGTCGTGTTCGGATTCGAGGATGGGAATTATATCTTCTGTAATGTTGTCGCGCACCCTGTCGGAAACGGCGGAGCAGATGGCGTTTACGCTGTCTTCGCTTACGCTTACGTCGCCGTTTGCGGATTCGAGTACGGGGGCGACCTCTTCGGCAACGCCCGCGCGAACCTTTTGAGCAACGCTTTCGGAGATGGCCGAAACGCCCTCTTCATCCACAACGATGTCGCGGTCGGCTTCAAGTTCGGGCTTCAAGTTTTCGGCCACGGCAGTGCTTATCTTGCCTATGCCGTCCTCGTCTATAACTATATCGTAATCGACATCCTGCTGGACGGCGGCTATCTTTTCGGCCACGGCCGAAGCTACGGCTTCGGTATCCACCTGTGCGGCGGGCAGCGAAGGAATTACCGCAGCGGCTACCTTTTCGGCTATTTCGTCGCTGTCGACTTCGGGGATGTAGTTGGAAAGAACGGCGGCCGCCTTGTCTGCAAGCGCGTCTTCGTTTATCTTTTCGACATTGAGCTTTTCGGCCACGGCCGTTGCAAGCTCTTCGCTGTCAAGCTCGCCGGATACGTTTGCGGCAGCCAGCTTTTCGGCCACGGCAGAGGAGATCGCGTCGTAGTCGAGCTTGCTTTCGACCGCCTTGGCAAGCGAATCGCAGCCGTCTTCGTCCACCATAACGTCGAACTGTTCGGGAGCTATCGTGCCAACCTGTTTTGCGATGCGGTCGGCTATCTCTTCGTTGTCGACGGTTATATCGAGTTTTTCGGCCAACGCTTCGGCAACAGCGTCGGCATCCACTTCGGTAGAAGGCTGAGGCACAACTATAAGACCGGAGATGCGCTCTGCAAGCGACTGTTCATCGATCTCCTGTGCGGTTGCCTGAGGAATGACTATCTTGCCGGCGATGCGTTCGGCAAGCGATTCCTCGTCTACCTGGGGCAGAACTATCTGTTCGGCCACCTTGGAGGCTATCTGATCGGGAGAGATGACCTCTTCGGCGGGAAGATTGTCGGCAAGCTTTTTGGCAAGCTCGTCGTAATCGACGTCTTCGACCACGGCTTCGGGAATATACAGAAGTTCGGCCACCTTTTGCGAAAGTGTATCATAGTCGATTTCGGGAGTACCTACCGTGAGCTTTGCGGCCACCTTTTCGGCAAGAGTATCGTAATCGATATCCTCGACGAGGGCCGAAGGTATGTACATGTTTTCGACCACGCGGGAGCCGAGTTCGTCGTAATCGATTTCGGGCTGCGCGGAAGGCATGCGTTTTGCCACCTCCTCGGCAAGGCGTTCGTAATCGATTTCGACTTCGCTCTGCTGAGGAAGAGTTATGCGCTTTGAAACCTCCTCGGCAAGGCGTTCATAGTCGGTTTCGCCCTGGGGCACGTTGATCTTTTCGGCCACCTTTGCGGCGAGTTCGTCGACGTTGATATTTCCGCCGCCAACGGTTTTGACGACGTTTGAGTATACGCTCTGCGACTGGGCGGACATGTAGTCGAGCTGTTGCAGCAGTTCGTTTTTATCCGCCTCCATCTTGCGCATGATGGCTTCGCGATCCATTTCCCTGTCGATGGCGGAGTCGATGACTTCCTGCACCTTGCCTTCGACGGTTTTTCCCTGAGAGGCCAGCGCGGCAAAGTTTTTTTGCACCGCGTTGTTCTGCTCGGTTAGCCGCGCTATCTGCTTGCCTACCGCATCGTTGGCCTGCGATATTCTTGCGACGTTTGAGCTTACCGAGTTAGACTGCTGGGCGATTTGCGCCACCACGGTCTGGTTTTGTCTGGCGAGCTGTTCGACCTTTGCGTCAAGCGTTCTGTTTTGTTGAGCCAGCTTTTCGACCTTGGATAAAAGAAGATCTGCCTTGGTCTGACCCGAACCGTTGTTGTTTACACCCATAATACACCTCGATAAATGTAGTCATAGGGGATTTCCCCCTGCGCCGCGGCGGTTTTGCCGAACCTTATCGCGGCACTGCTATTTTACGGAATTTTGAAATTCCGAAATATGCCTGTATATCCCTTTATTAGTTTACACTATTTAGTTTACACTAAAAAATGCAAATTGTAAATACTTAGAGGCAAAATTTTTTTGATTTTTTGGCAATTTTTTTAATTTTTTTTCAAATTGGCCTTTCAATATGCCCCGCCGACAGGGTTTTGCTTCCGTTTTTGGCAAAAAACGGCACGGCCGCGGCACACCCGCCGCGCCGCAGGGCGAATATCGGCCCGGCCGCGCTCATAAATTATTTTGTGTGAAATTTTAATCAATTTATTCAAAACAGTTGTATATTTTTAATTAATATTGTATAATTATCCCAAATATACATTTTAGTATATATTTTATTAATAATTAATGAATAAAAGCCGTCAATGCGGACGCAGAGCGGCCGCAGACGGCGCGAAGGAGGCGCAATATGAGAGTTTACAATTTTTCGGCCGGGCCTTCCACCCTGCCGTTGAACGTGCTTGAAAAGGCCCGCGAAGAATTTTTGGACTTTGCCGGCACGGGCATGTCGGTTACGGAGATCTCGCACAGGGACAAGGCGTTCGAAGGCGTGGTTAAGGAGGCGGAAGCACTTACGCGCGAACTTTTGGGAGTACCCGACGACTACGCGGTGATATTTGTGCAGGGCGGCGCGTCGACGCAGTTTGCCGCGGTGCCGCTGAACCTTATGCACGGGGGAAAGGCGGATTATATAGTTACGGGCAACTTTGCAAAAAAGGCCTGGCAGGAGGGACAAATTTACGGCGAAGCCAACAAGATAGGCGACAGTTCGGACAAAACTTACACATACATTCCCGACGTAGACAAACTGCAATACACCGAGGGCGCGGACTATGTGCATATAACTTCGAACAACACGATATTCGGCACGAGATATATAAAGTTTCCCGAATGCCCGGCGCCGCTGGTTGCCGACATGTCGTCGGAAATATTTTCGCGCGAGGTGGACGTTTCGAAATTCGGCGTGATATATGCGGGAGCGCAAAAGAACCTTGCCCCCGCGGGCGTTACCATCGTGATAGCCAAACGCGAGCTTATTCAGACCCCGCTTAAAATATGCCCCACGATGCTTAAATGGAAGGTGCAGGACGAAAACGGTTCGCTTTACAACACTCCCCCCGCCTTCGCCATATATATGGCCGGGCTTGTGCTTAAAGACCTTAAAGCGCGCGGCGGCGTGAAAGCGGTGAACGAGATAAACGAATACAAGGCCGGGCTTTTGTACGATTTTATAGACAACTCCGCGCTGTACAAAAACAACGTGGAAAGAAAGTACCGCTCGATAATGAACGTACCCTTTGTTACCGGAGACGCCGAACTGGACGCCAAATTCATAGCCGAGGCCAAAAAGAGCGGTTTGGTTTCGCTTAAAGGCCACAGGCTGGTGGGCGGCATGAGAGCTTCAATATACAACGCGATGCCCGTGGAGGGCGTTAAGTCGCTGATAGAGTTCATGAAAAAATTCGAAAAGGAGAACGCGTGATGGCAAAAATACTTAAACTTAACGCCATAAGCCCGCTTGCCGACGGCATACTGGCGGGATACGACTGCGGCGAAGACGTAAAAGACCCTGCGGGCATACTTGTGCGTTCGGCGCAGATGGCAGAATACGAACCGGGCGAAAGCCTTTTGGCCGTGGCGCGCGCGGGCGCGGGAACCAATAATATACCTTCGGCAAAGTATGCCGAAAAGGGAATTGTTGTATTCAATACCCCCGGAGCGAACGCCAACGCGGTCAAGGAACTGGTGATATGCGAGCTGTTTTTGGGCGGCAGAAAAATAGTTGACGGCATCGACTGGGTAAAGACGCTTAAAGGCAGCGGCGCGGAAACGGGCAAGCTGGTTGAAAAGGGCAAAAAGAACTTTGTAGGCTGCGAGATAGCCGGAAAGACGCTGGGCGTTATAGGTTTGGGCGCGATAGGCATCATGGTGGCCAATGCCGCCGTAGCTCTGGGCATGAAAGTTATAGGCTGCGACCCATATCTTTCGACGCACAACGCGCTTATGCTCGACCCCGCGGTGGAAGCCGTCGCCGACGACGGCGAAATTTTAAAGCGCGCAGACTTTATTACCCTGCATGTACCTTTAAACGACGGCACTCGCGGCATGATAGACGGTGAAGCGATAGCCATGTGCAAGGACGGCGTTGTGATCATAAACAACGCGCGCGGCGAACTGGCCGACAACGCCGCCATAAAGTCCGCGCTTGAAAGCGGAAAGATTGCAAGGTATATAACCGACTTCCCCGCCGACGAACTTATAGGAGTAAAGGGCGCGATATGCGTACCCCACCTGGGCGCGAGCACTCCCGAAGCCGAGGACAACTGCGCGGTTATGGCCGCAAGACAGCTTAAAGATTACCTTGAAAACGGCAACATAACCAATTCCGTAAACTACCCCGCCGTAAGCGCGGCAAGGGCGGGCAAGAGCAGGATATGCGTTTGCCACAGGAATATCGCCAACATAATCGCCGGACTTTCGGCAGCGGTATCGGCAAGAGGAATAAATATCGCCAACCTTTTAGACAAGAGCAAAGGCGACTATGCCTATGCCATAATAGACATAGACGCGCAGACCGACGACGAACTTACCGCCGCACTGAAAGACGTTCCAGGCGTTTTGCGGGTGCGCACGGTTTAAGACAAATCGTTGCGAAACGGTATAATAATCGCCTTCCGGTACATAATTTATGGTGTACATACAGGCGCGTCGCGCGGGTGCGTAAGCGCGCCCGCGCGACGCGGAACGGAGGTGATTTTTTATGTCGAAAAAGCACAAGATCAAAAAACTGACCGACGAGCAGTACAACGAGTATATCACCGCGCTTAAAGCGGGCGCGGCCGTCGGAATGGCCGAAAAGGACAGAGCGGACGAGGCCGCCGAAATCAAGAAAGGAGAGCACGGCGAAAGCTGACAAAATCCGCTAAATTGAGGCATATTCCGCGCCGTATGCGGCGCACGACATATGCTTTAAGCAACATATGCACGGCAGATAATTGTTATTTGCCGCATATGCGGCAAATAACATGGGCGGCGGCGCATATGCGCCGCCGCCCACGCCGTTCATGTCGAATTTTGGTATTGCAAAAGCAATAAAAGGGTGCTCGGCCAAGCCTGCGCGCGCTGCGCGGCATGGATATATTGTTTAAACTCCGCTGGCCGCGCAACAGGCTGTGCAATGCAATAACGCTCGTTCGCGGAACCCTGCCGCAGGGCATCCCTGCCGAGATTTGCATTAATTCAAAAATAATAACGTCGCAAGGGGAATTCATTTCCCCGCAAGCGGACTCAATTTGCGCATACCTGCGCCTCAGCGGGTGAAGCGGGCGCAATTATATGATGCAGGGCACGTAAAGATTGCGCCCGCGAGGGCAGAGCCCTCAACTAACGGCAAGTTGCAGGCGTCGCCAGCCGAAACTTGCGTTAATAAAAATTATTGTGTGCGCAAGGCGGATTCATTCCGCCGTTAAGCGCGACAACATTTACAGCAATATGCATATCACCCCGCCCTTGCCTTCGTTTACCATGCGCGTTAGCGCCTTGCGAAGCTTTATGCGGGTATCCTGCTGCATGCCGTCGGTTTTGCCGTTCAGCCCCTCCTGCACCATGGAACGAAGCGACCTGCCGAAGAGGTTTGTGTTCCACATGCCCTGCGGGTCGGAATCGAAGCCGCCTATAATTTCGTTTACCATCTCTTCAGACCTGGCAGTATTGCCGAGCATGGGGCTTACTTCGCCGCAGACATCCACTTTTATAATATGGTAACTGGGCGCGGCGGCCTTTAATCTTATCCCCACGTTTTGGCCCTGCTTTACAACGGCGGGTTTTTCGAGCGTCATGTCGCAGTCGCTTGGAACGACTATGCCGTAACCCGTTTCGCGCGCGCATTCGAGTGCGTCTTTAATTTTGCCGTATTCGGCGCGGGCCTGCGCCGCGGATACAGCAAAAGTCATCAGCGAACTTTCGTCCGTTATGCTTTCGCCCGCGGTTTCGCTGAGCATGTTAAAGAACGCGCCGTCGCAAATTTTTGCCGTGACGCGCGCCCTGCCGCTATGCGGAAACAGTTCAAGCTCTACATCCTGCCGCCAGTTTTTGCTGCCGCTTAAAAGAGACGAAAGACGGGTACAGTCGCACATTTTTTCGATATCCTTTACGCATGCGCGTACACGCTCCGTCAATTCGGCCACGGCCGAATTTTCGGCGGGCAGAGAGCGCACCCATGCGGGAACGGCAATATCTATGCGCTCGACGGGAAACTGCATCAAAAGGGCGGATAACTCTTCTTCGAGTCTGTTTTTATCGGGTGAAGCGGGATCTATTGCCATGCAGGGAACCGAGCCGAAATCGGATTGCAAGCCGTCGGGAAGCTGCTTGCACAGCACCGCGCACGGCAGGCCGCGGGCGACGAGTGCGGCAAGACTGTTTGCGGCGTCCTCGCCGACGGGCGGGCCGGAAAGCACCAACACGGCGGCATTGCAGGTTGCGGCTCCGTCGCAAAATTCTATCCCCTCCTCTCCGCATGCTTCGTTGAACGCGCGGGCGAAAAGCTCGCCCGAGGGACAAACCACACCCACACGCGCCCCGCCGCCGCACCTTTGGGCAAAACTTTTATAAACACTTTGGCTTTGCATTGTTACCTCCTGTTTGTGCCTTACGGTTTATCTTTTATAATAATCTATTTTGCCCGCGCGAAAATTATGCCCGCCGCGCCGCATGCCGCACAAAGTTTTTTAAGCGGCAAGACCGCGAAAGCGCATCGGCCGCAAAAAAGCCGCGCTGTTTGCAATGGACATGCGAAAAAAAGCGGTTGACGCACATAAAAACGCCGCCGCAGACACATTTGTCTGCGGCGGCGTACGTTTGCATATGAAATTGCAAAAATTATTCACCTTTGAAGGGCAGAAGCGCAGCGATGCGGGCGCGCTTGATTGCCTTGGAAAGTTCCCTTTGGTGCTTTGCGCAGGTACCGCTCATGCGGCGGGGCAGCATTTTGCCCGATTCGGTTACGAACTTTTTAAGGCGGTTTACATCCTTATAGTCGATAACTTCAACCTTTTCCTGGCAGAAGACGCAAACCTTTCTGCGAGGTGCTCTTTTATAGCTCTTTTTAACGGGTTTTTCTTCCATTTTTAAGATCTCCTTGACTAAATATGCAACGCATTAAAAGGGAATGTCGCCATCGTCATCGAAGGACTGCAGAGCGGGCTTTTGTGCGGGCTGACGCTGCGAACGGGGCGCGGAAGCGGGAATATCGCTTTCGTAACCGCTGTCGCCGCCGGCCGGACGGGGCGTTAAAAATTCGACGTCGTTGCAGCTTATATCCACTGCCGTGCGTTTTACGCCCTGGCTGTCTTCGTAATTGCGAAGTTCTACCGAGCCCATTACCGCGACTTTATTGCCTTTTTTTGCGTATCTGGCAACGTTTTCGCCCAAGCCGCGCCATGCCGTGCAATTAAAAAAGTCGGTCTGACGCTCTCCGCCCGTGGTATAATTGCGGTTTACCGCTATCGAAAAGCGGCAAACGGCAACGCCCGAAGAAGTTTCGGTTAATTCGGGGTCGCGGGTTAAGTTGCCTATTAAAAATACTCTGTTCATTGTGGCTTCCTTTGAATTTTACGCTTTTACGGTAATAACTCTTCTTAAAACTTCGGTTGAAAGGCCGGCAACGCGGTCAAGCTCTTTAACTACGCCGCTTTCGGCTTCAAAGGTCATTAAAACGTAATAGCCGTCGTTCTTGTAATTGATAGGATACGCAAGCTTTTTTACGCCCCACTTATCGGTGGAAACGACCTTACCGTTGAAGTCTTGGACGATAGCGGCGAACTTGGCCTCGAAAGCGTCTTTGGCTTCGTCGGCGAGCGCGCTGTCTAACACATAGAGCATCTCGTAAGTTTTCATTGAATTCACCTCCCGGACTTATTCGGCGTACCGCGAAGGTACGCAAGGTGTATGCGGCAGACGCCGCCATGCAGAAAGGTTCTGCAAAATACCTGATTATGATACAGCAAATTTAAAATTTTGTCAACCTTTTTTACGGGTCAGATTCAATTACCCGCGCCGCCGAACTGTTCGATTAAAGTTAACATGTTGTCGATGGCGGTGATAAGTTCCTTGATGGTGCATTTGGGCAGGGGCTTTACGACAAAACGTGTAAGCACACCCGTGCCATGCTGTTCGCCCGCCGAGGAGTCGACATCCGTGCCTTCGCGAATGGGAACGAGGGTATTTTCGCTGCCCGCTTCAAGCTCGATTATTTTGGCGTCGTCAAAATCTTTAAGCGTGGCACTTTGAAGATTTTCGGTTGCATCGCCTATCATCGTGCCGAGTTCGGTTATTTTATAAACCTTTTCGTTGCCGTCGTTGCACAGAAGCAGCGTCCACACCCCCTTGGTTGCGCCGCGGGTATGGAAAGTGCCGCCTTCTTCAAACTCGTCTTGGGTGAGCTTGCCGTCGCTTCCCGCAAGGGTATAGCTGCCGTCGGCGTTCTGCGTGTAGTACACATAATTTGCGTTGTATGCCTCGGCCTGCGCCATTGCGCCGCCGCCTGCATAGATGTTTTCAGCATACATTTCCTGCACGGTGATGGCGTTTATATCTTTGGAAAGCGTGTCAATGGTTGAATTTACAACAAGCTTTAACAGGTTGTTTTGAGCGGCGTCGGGCATCAGCTCGCCTATGGTGAGGGTGCTTGTAAGCCCGTCGATGCGCGAACCTATCTTCTCAATGGCGGTGCCGGGAACGGCCGCGCCGTTTTGGAAGGTTATTGCGGCGACGTTGCCTTTGTCGTCGGCCGTAAAGCTTACGGGACTGCCGTCAACCACTGCCGTGCCGGAACGGGTCGCGTCGTCGTATACCACTTCGGTCGCGCCGTAGCCGACATACATCATTATAGGGCTGTCGGCGGAAATATCGACAAAAGCGGTCACGGCCATATCACGGGAGAGCCTGCCCACCCTTTCGCCGGCTTCGCCGAGCGTTGTGCCGGAGAGCTCTTCGCCGTCTACAACTATGCCGACGACTATCTCTTTGCCTTCGCCGTTTGTATCGATTACGAGTTTGGCCGGCGATGCCGCGCCCTCCAACGAATGGTAGGTACCCGCATAGCCGTCGCCGCTCGGAACGACGTCGGTGAGACCGAACGCGACATAGAGCATGATGTCTTCATCCGGGCCTATATCGATGGCGTCGGCGAGAGCTATATCGTTGAGCGCGTCGGATACGTTGTCGAGAGTGTAACCGGCCAGATTTTGCATCAGCCTGTCGTCCTCTTCGATCTCGATGAGGTCGCCTATCGTGAGAACGCCGGTGACCCTGTTTATCTGCGACGAAACGCCGCTTTCGCCGTCGATGGTGGTCTTTTGTCCGTTGAGCCAGTTGGTGCCGTCGACGGTATATTTTACGTTGACAATCTTTTGCTGCGCGGCAGGCAGCGAAGCGTCGTTTACATACAGACGGGCCGTGCGGCTCTCTTCGGTTTGAGGATCGATATATTTGCCTTCGTAATAGCTGCCGTAGGAATCGGAAGCTATTGCGGCATCGGACTGCATGGTTGCGGAGAAGGTGATAAACAGCGTAATGTTATTGTTTACGGCCGTGCCGTCGGTATCGGTATAGGAGGGCGCGACGGACATGAAGTCGGCCAGGGCGAGAGTTTCGGTTATGCCCGAAACCCTGTCTTCGAGCACTTCGATGGTGGCGGCCGGGATGGACTGTCCGTTATCGTCCCTTACGACAGAAGATATTATTTTATCCTCGGCGTCGGTTACGGTTACGGTTACTGAGACATCCGTGCCGTTATCGTTGTATACCGCGCTGTACACAAGGGGATCGGAAGTTGCGGCGACCTGCGTTATGCCGTAACCGAGATAGGCCAGCACGGAATCGTCGGCGGGAACGGCGAGCAGAGAGCTTATCTGCAAGTCGTTTACCATGTCCTGCGCTTCGCCGACGGTGGTTGCGGGAACTTCTTTGCCCGTATCGGCATCGGCGACGCGTTCGATCTCGCCCGCTTCGTTTACATATACGCGGGCGTTGCCGCTTACGGCGTTGCCGTCTTCATCGGTATAGGAGTAGGTTGCGGTGTAGGCGTATTCCTGTCCGGCGACGGGCGTAACGTTGCTGATGCGGTGGCCGAGATAGGCCATTACGCGGTTTTCGGGATCGACGCCGCCCATGACGGACACGAGCGTTACGTTTTGAACGGTGGAGTCTATATCCACCCTGCCTTCGAGCATGTCGCCAACGGTTATGCCGCCCATCAGGTCTGTGAGCATTTCGCTCTGCGTTCCGCCCATCAGGTCGGTGAGCATTTCGGCCGCATCCACATAGTGCAGCGTTCTGTACAGCGTATTTGTGTTTTGAAGGGTTGCAAAGGTAACTTCGAGCGACTGTTCTTCGCCGTTTTCGTCGACGTAAGTTAAAAACTGCCTGTCGCCGTTTTCGTCGGTGACGTAGTTGCCGGTATAATTAAGGGGGGGATTGCCGTAGTCTTCGGGATAGACGGTGGCCTGCGAAGCCGATACGAGCTTGAACGCGCCGTCTTCGTCTTCGGCGGTGACGACGTAATTTTCGGCTATGGGATCGTAATAGAAATACTGCCTGTATATCTTTGAGCCGGCCCCCTCTTCTTCGGCCGCGAGAACGGCGTTTGTGGGGGTAAGCCACTCTTCGGCGTCGATCCCTGCGGGATACGCCTCGCCGTCGGTGCGCACGAAGCCGTCGCCTTCGGCAACGTATTCATCGTAGTAAACCACATACTTTTCGTCGCCGTTTACAACGTATTCGGCCTCTGCGCCGAGCAACAGGGTGCGGACGAGCACGTTGTTTTCGAACACGCTGTCTTCGCCGCCGAGCCCCAGCTCGGAAGAGGTTAAAAGTTCGTAGGGACGGATCTCCATCACCACTTCGTTTACAAGATATTCGGACAGATTTGAAAGCTTTTGCTCTTTTACGGCCTCGGCGTCGATGTAAACGCCGTATTTTTCGGCCTCGGCGTACAGCTCTTTAAGCTTTGCGTCGAGTGCGGGCGAAAGCTTTATCACGTCGCCGATGACAAGATTTTCACCCTCGCCCGCTATGGACGAGATCTCTTTGATGAGATCCATAAGGGTGGATACGCTGCCGGTGGTATCGATCAGCTGATTGCCGTTGCCGTCGTCGTTTTCGCGGCCGATCATGCCGAACACGTTGTCGATGGGCGTTGTGAGCGCGTAATAGCCCACGCCGAAGATGACGCCCGCTTCGACGATGATCGCAAAAATGAAACCGAGCAGAAAAGCAAGCAACCCGGTTAATTTGCCGCTGCCTTTTGTTTTTGTCTTAGCCATATTTCCTCCGAAGGCGGCGCACCGCCCGAATATTGTTGTAGCTATAACTATTATAACTCATAAATGTTTTTAAATCAACTGTATGCGCGAAAAAAAGGCAAATTTATGTGCGATATTGCACGGCTCGCCTTATAAGTTGCTCTTTTTCGTTTTTTAAACCGCCGTCCGCGCAGTCGGACAGCAGCTTATTCAATACCCCGCCTACCTGCCGCGCGGGAATGCCCGCGGCCAGCAATTCGTTGCCGCCGACGGCGAGTTCGGATATATCGAGAGGCACACCCGACTTTTTCAAACGATCGAAGGCGCGGCAAAGCGCGTTTGCCCTCTCTTCCGCCCCGGCCGCACGAAGCACGGCCGCCGCGTCCTCGACGACGGTGCGGTTGTCACGCACGAACGCGGAAGAACAGTTTGAAGAGTACGCGCAAGACAGCAGGGCGGAAAGGCACGAAGCGCAGGCCTTGGGTATCGGCCAGGCGGGGTTGAGCCGCTCGGACGTAAGACCGAGGGCGCACATGAACGCGGCGAGGCGCAGGCGGGAAGGAACAAAGCCGGCCGAACGCACGGCGGCGGCGACGCGCTCTTCGCTCGCGCTCTCCGCCCCGAACAGGGGGCGCAGCGCGCCGACCGCGTGCAGACAGCCGAGAGCCGTTTGCGCCCCGCCCGCAAGACCGTATTTTTCATCCGCGCCGAATATGCCTTTAAGTTCGCGCCAAACCAGCGCGGGCGGCTGCAACGGGAGCAGCGGAACGGCCGAAGCCGCGGCGGGCATGCACCCATCCGCCGGCGAAAAGCCGAGCTCGCCGCAGAAGCGGGCGAGACGCAGAACGCGCAGGGCGTCGCGGACAAACAACTTCTCCGCGGATATGCACGGACGAAGAAGCTTTGCCGATATATCGACCGCACCGCCGAGCGGATCGACAAATTGCCCCCCGCATATATCGTAATAAACGGCATTACAGGTAAAATCGCGGCGGCGCGCGTCTTCGGCCATATCATAGGTAAACTTCACCTCGGAGGGCGAATGTCCGCCCTCTGCGTACACGTCGCTGCGGAAGGAGGTAAATTCACACGCGAGGCCGTTATATTCCGCCTTTACGCTGCCCGTGCGGGCAAACACGGCCGCAACGCGCCATCCTTGCTCCTCCGCGACGCGGGCGAACAACTCGAACGGTACGGGCGCGCATATATCCCAGTCGCGCTCTTTCGGTTCAAGCCCGGCCAAGAAGTCGCGGCAGGCTCCCCCCACCGCATACAGGGGGAACGGGCATGCCTTTGCAAGATTTTTTAGTTGTACGGGTAAAATTTGTTGCATAATTATCTTTAAACGATTATATCACATTTTTAATTTGATTGCAATTATTACAATTATATTGTATAATATCTTTATACTGACGGGAAAGGCGTTTTCGTTTGAAATACGCGCGGATGAAATGTATCACATAATAGTAAATTCAGCAAGAGTAAAAAAGGACGACAACACCATAAAGACCGTGAAGTCGGTGCTTGACAGAGCGGGCAAACAGTACGAATTTTATTTTACGCAGTACGCGGGACACGCCACGGAGCTGGCCGAACGACTCACCGAAAGCGGCGAAAAGACGCGCATCATAGCCATGGGCGGCGACGGCACTCTGCACGAAGTGCTGAACGGCATAAAATACCCCGACAAATGCAGGCTGGGCGTTATACCCGCGGGCAGCGGAAACGATTTTGCCGCGGCAATGGGCATCCCCGAAGACGACATTAAATACGCCGCGCAGATAATTGCCTTCCGCGCACCCACGGCGATAGATTATATTCAGCTTTCAACGGGAACGCGTTCGATAAACGCGCTTGGGTGCGGGCTGGACGTGGAGATACTTAAAAGAGCATATTCCACAGGCAAGCGCGGGAAATTCAGATACATTACCGGATTTTTCAAAAGCGTGTTTTCATACAGGCCGCACACGTTCGAAGTGCAGACCGACGGCGGCAAGACGAGGCGGTTCAACGGGCTTTTGGCATGCCTTGGCAACGGCAGGCAGATAGGCGGCGGAATAAAGCTGTTCCCCCGTTCGCGCGTCGACGACGGTTTTATGGATTTTTTGATAGTGGACTATATTTCGCCCGCAAAGTCGTTTTTGGCGTTTGCAAAGATATTTTTCGGAAAGCTGGACAGCGTTAAGGAAACCACAAAGCTGCGCTGCAAGAGCGCGACCTTTTTGTCCGACGAGGATATGACTATACAGGCCGAGGGCGAACTTTACGAAGTTAAGCGCAGGCAGCGGATAAGCGCGGAGCTTGTAAGCGGAAAACTTAAATTCTATCTGCCGCATACCGAACACCTCGTTTAAACTTGAATTGCATTTATTGCGGCATATATGCCGTGCAATTAAAACAGAATGATAGAAAAATATTACAGACGGCTGCTTGACGAAGTGCCTTCGGGCCTGATAGTGACCGACAAAAACTTAAAAGTCGTTTACGCCAACCATGCGTTTAAAGCCCTGTTCCCCTCCCCCTTCAAGCGCGGAAGCCTGGGCAAAATTACGGCATGCGCGGGCGAAGTTAAACACTGCGGCGGCGGAAGATGTTCAAAAACGTGCTCGCTTTTACACGCGTTTGAGGACGCGCTGTATTCAAACCGCACCACCATGCAGCGCGTGGCAGTTACCACGGCGGGCGAGGGCGCGAAGGAAGTTTCGTTTGTGCTTACGGTAAAGCCCGTGGGCGACGGCCTGTGCATGGGAATAATCGACGACGCGATGCAGACGGAAATAGCCACCGAACTGCTTTCGGCAAGGTATATACAACAAAAACTTTTGCCCGCCGGCAAATGGGTTGCGGGAAAGAGATATTCGTACATGTATATCCCCTGCCGCGACATCGGCGGCGATCTGCCCGAAATTTTCGCGGTGGAAAATTCGGCCTGCGGAGTGATAGCCGACGTTTCGGGCAAGGGCATTTCGGCGGGCATGCTTACGGCGTTTGTAAAGGCGGCGTACGACAAAACGCTGCGCTCGCCGGCAGAGGCGATAGGCGCGCTTTCGGCGAGGTTCGGCGAATTGGGGCTGGACGAAAGAAATTATATTACCGTTGCCGCGGCGAGGATAGACGAACACAGCATAACCTATTCCATGGCGGGGCACAACGTGCCCATTCTGCTTAAATCGGACGGCGGAATAACCAGGATAATGCTCAACTCCCCTCCCGTTTCAAACTGGTTTGAAAATCCGAGGTATTTTGAAGACACGATACCGTATAAGCGGGGCGATATTTTGGTTTTGCTTACCGACGGCGTTACCGAATGCCGCAACGAGCGGGGCGAAATGTTCGGAGTAGAAGGCGCGATTCGCACACTCTCGTACGCGCGCACGGGCGAGGAATTTATAAAAGACCTTGAAGTAAACCTTAAAAACTTTTGCTCGCACCTCGACGACGACATAACCGCGATAGCATTCGACCTTTAAAACTGCATATAATTAATTATAATAACGCCCGAAGCCGACAATTTTTCGTCGGCTTCGGGCGCGCTTTGTTATATATATGTTTATTCCGCCGCGTCTAAACCGGCAGCGATTTTAATAAGAGTCACTTCGCCGAACAACTTTACCGTTCGCTTAAACAACCGTTTGATCATATCCGTCCAACGGATATCGACTTACAACTAAGCCGGTCAGATAGCACCTTCGATAGTTATTATCTCTTTTTCGTATTGTTTTATAAGCGTATCGTAACTTACGAAAGAAACGATATTTTTAATTTTTTTGTAAATCGAAGATGAAATTATGTCGGCGTACTGCCTTTCGCGCTCCTTGGGAGCCACAATATAGAATTTGGCCCTGAAATCTTGCAGTTCGTAAAACTTATTCAGCGAATTTTTAATATCGGTCGTATGTTCCACTTCATAAAACGCATCGGGAAGCCTGCGCTCATTAAACCATACCACGTCGACGGTTTTGGCAAATTTAATTATTTGTGGATATGTAAAATCATATATATGACTAACCGAAACGACATCGCACAGCTTTCTCTCTAAAAACAGCCGATTTTTATCCTGCGGGGGGACATAGGTTTCGAACCCTCTTAAATTTCCGATCTCGGATATTATTCCTTGAATATATCCGTGCGTAAAATTTTCTATTGATTTTTTATCCGATTCGCAAATATCGAGCTTTTTTAGTATTTCCTGCCTGTTTTCGTTTAAACCCCAAAGCCCCGCGGCTATACGGAAAAATTCTTTATTGGTTTGAACAATGCGCCTTACGGACGCCTGCGGAGTTTTTGTTCCCCATGAAGAAAAATCTATGCTTTGATTTAATTGTTGAAACGTTGCATAGCCGCCGTTTTGCCGCATTGCCGAAATAACATAATCCTTTTGCCGCATATCCCACACCTCGACAAGTTATGGATATATTATATTCCAAAACGCGAACAATAGCAAGCAAATTTTTGTTGCGCCGCGGCGCAAAAAGAAGCGGGCGCATTGAAATGCGCCCGCCGTTTGTGCTTTTTTGTAACGGTATTAAATTTGACATAGAGCCGTTCAAATTTGAAAACGCCGAAAATTATTTTTGAATATGCGAATAGAGCACGTCTTCGAACTGTACGCCGTAGTCGTGGCCTTCGGCAGTAGCTTTAAGACTGTCGGCAACAAGCTTGCCGGCTATTTCGCACGATTTTTCAAGCGAAAGACCGTTGAGATAGTTTGCCGTGAACGCGGCGGAAAAAATGTCGCCCGTGCCGTGCGAAAATTTGGGCACTTTTTCAAGCAACACATACTGCGCACCGTTATCCTTATAAATTACTTCACCGATCAGCCCGTCAAGTTCAACGCCCGTGATTATTACGGTAGCACCCGTGAACTTATGCAATTTTTGTGCAATATCTTCGATATACTTGCGGTCGTACTGCGTTTTATACTCTTCGCCAAGCATAAACGTTGCTTCGGTAAGGTTGGGCAGGATTATGTTTGCGCACTTTAAAAGATTGCGCATATCCTGCACATACTGCATATCGAATCCGCCGTACAGCTTGCCGTTGTCGCCGAACGCGGGGTCGATTATAACGGGCGCGCCGGGTTCGGAAAATTCGGCAAAGGCCCTGCGGCTTAAATTCATTATCTGCGTTTTGCCCAGATAGCCCAGCAAAAAGCCCGAAAACTTTATGTTGTTTTTACGCCAGTTGCAAAAGATGCGAGGAATCTCGCTGCTCATATCGAGGTAAGACCACTCGGCAAACATTGTGTGGTTTGAAAGCACTGCGGTGGGCAGAATTGCCGCCTCTAACCCGTAATGGGCCAGCACGGGCAGAGCGACCGTGAGCGAACACTGCCCGACGCAGGACAGATCTTGTATTGTTAAAATCCTTTTACCGTTCATAATTTTTTTCCTTATCCAATAAACTTTTACGTTCCATAGTATGATAACACATATCTGGCATTAAATAAATACCCAATATAATTATATTTTATATAACCAGTTTATTGCAACCGAAACACGCGCACTGAAATTATTATATTTTTTTGTCGCGACTAACAAAAAGCGGCACCGCGGAGTATTTGAAAACAGCTTAAACGGGAGGCGGCCGGCTTTTGCCGGCCGCCTCCCGTTTAATATCCGCCTTGAATATCCCGCGCGGGGAGAGCTTAGAATTTTAAAATATCAGCCTATCTCCTCCCTTATTCTTTTAAGGGCGGACTTTTCAAGCCTGGACACCTGCGCCTGCGATATGCCGACCGCGGCCGAAATTTCGGTTTGGGTGCGGCCCTCGAAATACCTTAAAAGCACTATGCTCTTTTCGCGCTCGTCAAGCTTAGCGATGGCCTCGTACAGCGCGGCGCGCTCCGTCCACACCTCGTCGTTGTTCTTTTTATCGAATATCTGATCGACGAGCAACAGTTCGTCGCCCGACTTGTTGTATACGGGATCGTACAGCGAAACGGGGTCGGAGATGGCGTCGAGGGCATAGGCCACTTCCGACACGGCGATATTCATTTTTTCGGCGATCTTATCATAGGTAACGTCGTCGCACTCGGTTTCGAGCTGCTCCCTTACTTTTAAGATACGATAGGCAGTATCCCTTATCGAACGCGAAACGCGCAGGCTGTTTCCGTCGCGCAGATAACGCTTGATCTCGCCGAGAATGAGCGGAACGGCATAGGTTGAAAATCTTACCCCCACGGTCACGTCGAAGTTGTCGATGGCCTTTATAAGCCCCACGCAGCCCGCCTGAAACACGTCGTCGGCGTTGGCGTTTTTGGCCCAGAACCTGCGCACGAGCGAAAGCACCAGCCGCATATTGCCGATTATGAACTGCTCGCGTGCGCGCTCGTCGCCCGCCTTTATGCGCTGCATAAGCTCGGTTTGTTCCCTTTGAGAGAGTTTTGGCAGACCCGAAGTATCTACGCCGCAGATGACTACTTTTGACAGCATTAATGCACTCCTCCTATGTAAAAAAGCGAGCGAAGGCGAACCTTTAATGCCGTTATGCTTATGAAACGCGCGGGAATATGCCGCGGTTAAATCTTTTTTGAAATATCCTTTTTAAGTTTTACTATTATCTTTTTTTCAAGGCGGGATATGTAACTTTGCGAAATGCCGAGGCAGTCGGCAACATCCTTTTGCGTCATCTCTTCGCCGCCGTCAAGCCCGAAGCGCATGCGCATTATCTTTTGTTCGCGCTGCGAAAGCCTGGAAAGCGAAGCTTTAAGCAATTCGCGCTCCACCCCGCCTTCTATATCCGAATACACCGCGTCGGCATCGGTGCCCATGACGTCGGAAAGGAGCAATTCGTTGCCTTCCCAATCTGTGTTCAGCGGTTCATCGAACGATACTTCGCGGTGAATGCGCGAAAGCCGCCTTAAATACATTAGAATTTCGTTTTCGATGCAGCGCGAGGCATAGGTGGCGAGCTTGATGTTTTTATCCGAGCGGAAAGAGTTGATGGCCTTTATTAAACCTATCGTACCGACCGAAACGAGATCGTCGCCGTCCGCCCCGGAGCCTTCGAACTTTTTTGCGATATACACAACGAGGCGGAGATTGTGTTCGACGAGTTCGTTGCGGGCGTTGCCGTCGCCGCCTTCGAAAAGCCGGATGGCGCGGCTTTCTTCCTCGCCCGAAAGGGGCATCGGCAACGCTTCGGCCCCGCAGATATAGTCGAGGGTATTTTGTTCGCCGAAGATAGTGCGCAGTACGCGCTTTATTGCATTTAACATAGACAAACCTCCGCAAGGTCGGGATGGAGCACGGCGCGGTGCGCGCCGCCTATGCAGAACTCCACGCCCCGCAACGTTATAACTTTTTTACCGCAATCTATTTTTACCTTATCGGCAACGAACACGGGCAGTTTTTTATCTCCCGCAACAGTATGTACGCTGACAAAGGTATTTATACGCGCCACGTCGACAAGCTGTTTGGCGGCGGCGCGGGGCAGCACGCTTACCGGCGAGCCGAAGCGGTATACCCTGTTGCCGCTATCGAAGAACGCGGGCACAGAAACATGGTATTTACCCGCATATATGTGGCAGACAACGCTTATTTTTGAATTATATTTCGTAAACCGCGAAGCGACCCGCCTTGCCGCGACAAGCAGCGCGAGGGCGCAGAACAGCGGAATGCCGACGGGCACGCGCGAGATGAGTACCCCTCCGCCTTCGGCATACTCCGTGCCCGTGAGCGAAAACAGGGCGACGAGCGCGCCGCCGAGCGCGAATGTGAACGCGGCGAAAACCCCGATATACGCGAAACATGAAGCGACGCGCGAAAACCTGCCCGCGACAAGGCACATCGCCGCGCCGAAGACCAGCTTTACCGCCGCGGCAGCGAAGCCGTTAAGACCCAGCAGCGGAAAGCCGACGGCAAACGCCGCGCCGAGCGAAGACGCAATGCATATTCTGCCCATGCCCGCGCGATTTTTTGTGACGCACTTGGCCGCATACAGCAAAACAAAATCCATGCAGAAATTTTCGACAAGAGCGTATTCGACGTACACGTTCATATGTGAAAGCTATTATATATCTTAATGTATGTTGCAAAATGTAAAATTAAGACGCATTTTATAAAAAAACATCGTAAAATTAAGGGGCGCGGGCGCACAAAATTTGTGCGCCCGCGCCCTGCGGATACAAAACGCCGCGGTATTTGTTTAAATTAAATCAATCGTTTTCGTCTTCGACGCCCGCCGACTGCGCCTCCTGCTCTTTTACGAACGCGCGGGCCTCGCGGTTTTGCGATTCGCTGTCCCGACCGACAAACACGGGGGGCTTGTTTATTGTTATCTGCGGGAAGGGAATGTTTATGCCGTTTTCGTCGAACAGCAGCTTCAATTCGCGGTTCATATCCCTTTGAACCTGAAATATATCCTCTTCTTTGCACTTGGCAATGATGAGCAGGTCGACGCTTGAAGAGCCGAGCTTGTCCACGCCCTTATAGTAAGGGCCTTCGGTTATGGCGGGAATGGCGGCCCTTAATCTGTCGAGATTGTCGCGGATGACCACCTCGACGCGAGGGATGGATTCGCCGTATTCGATGCTTATGCGGCAGTTGGCCACCGAAGGAGCTTTGCTTTGATTTACGACCGTTTTGATTTCGTTGTTGTTTATGATATTGACGTTGCCGCCCGCATCGACAAGCTTGGTGGTGCGGATGCCTATCTCCTGCACGGTGCCGCGCCAGTCGTTGATGATAACTATGTCGCCTATCTGAAATTCGCCTTCGAAAACCATGAAGATGCCCGCAACGACGTCGGCGACAAGGCTTTGCGCGCCGAGGCCGACGACAAGCGTTAAAATGCCCGCGCTGGCGATTATGGCGGTGGTATCCACGCCCCATGCGGCCAGAATTACGAGCACGGTTATTATTGCTATCACCCAGCGGATGAAATTTTCGAGCAGGCGCACGATGGTTAGCCCGCGGTTGCTTTTGGCCAGGCCCTTGCGCATGAAATAGCGCGTGAGCATTGAAACGAGAATGGCGATGGTTATCACCTGCACGGTGCGCACCGCCGAGGGGATGTGGCCGAACAGCCAATCGACGAACGCGTTGCCCGTAAGGGCCTTGTTGAATATGGAATCAGGGCCGAAGAGCTGCGTTGAAAACACGAAGGCCGCAACGGTGCCGCAGGCGAGCAACGCGACGAAGATGTACCAGAGCAGTTTTTTTCGTTCGATTTTTAAAAATTTCATGATAGCTTCCTTTACAGACGCGGGATCGCCGCGCAACGTCATATTCAGATTATAGCACATGAAACGCGCGGGCGCAACCAACTTTAACTTTAAATTTTTACCATGGCCGCCGCCGTTTTAAATTGCGCGTAAAGTTACGGTTACGCGGGCCGCGCAGCCATGGCACATTTCGCTTGTGCCGCTGTTGCCCGCGAGAGAAAAGCACAGCACCCCGCCGCCGTATTTCACCGCGACTCCCGAAATATACTCCGCCGAATAGTCGGCCGACATGCAGAGCAGGTTATGAGACTTTTCGCAGTTTTCAACGGTGTATTCAAACTCCGGTATGAAGCGTTGCCC
>CALVWU010000011.1 GCA_944367955.1 uncultured Clostridia bacterium | reverse complement strand
GACCGCGCGTTTGCGAGTATGCAGCCGCGAAAGATAAGTTCTTCGCAGACGGCGGGAAGAAGCGCGGCGAACACAAACCCCGCCGCCATTCCCCACCCCGAAAACGAGGGCATCGCCGAAGCCGCGCCTTCGTATCCGAGAGCGCGGACGCCGTCGACGAACAGAGAATTTAAAGGCGACAGAGCGAACAGACACCCGAACGCCGCAAGCGCGGACGATATAAAAAAGCGCGGCGGACATTTTAATGGCGCGGCCTGCGCCGGCGGGATATTGAAAACTTTTGGACAGAGGGCAAAAACGAGCGCGAGGGCGACGGGCGAACAGGCGAAACCTATATACGCCGCCTGGTCGCCGGAAACGGCGAACGCCCCCGTTATGATTCCGCCGATAAGACTTACTGTTACATAAAATACGACGGACGCGCTGTATACGGCTCCCGCCTTGGCACCGTAAGCATCGGCTCCGAATAGCTGGTTCATATCAAGGATTATACATTAAATATTAGATTTAGTAAATCAAATGATTTACTTTTGAATAAAAATGTAATAAAATTTAATTTATGAGAACAATAAACACCGAGGAAATAGAAGAACTTATCTATAAAATGGCACTTAAAGCGGGCGTGAGCCTGACGGACGGCGCAAAAGCCGCCCTGTACGACGCCGCGGAACGCGAAGAGGGCGGAGCGGCGAAATTCGCCCTTAAAAAGCTGTGCGAAAACTTTGAACTTGCCGAACGCGAAAACATGCCCGTATGCCAGGACACCGGCATGGCGGTCGTACTTATGAATATAGGACAAAACGTACACCTTGAAGGCAAACTTTTGCAGACCGCCGTGGACGACGGCGTAAGGCGCGCCTATGCCGACGGATATTTCAGAAAGTCGGTATGCGACCCCTTGACGCGGGTGAACACGGGCGACAATACCCCCGCCGCGCTGCACACCGAAATAGTTGCCGGCGATAAAATAGAAATAACATTTATGCCAAAGGGATTCGGCAGCGAAAACATGAGCCGCGTCTATATGCTTAAACCCGCGCAGGGCACCGACGGAATAATCGACGCAATAGCGGAAACAGTTAAAATTGCCGGATCGCGCCCCTGTCCGCCCGTGATATGCGGCGTGGGGATCGGCGGAAGCTTTGATACCTGCACCTATCTTGCAAAACGCGCCCTCACACGCAAAACGGGCAGCCGCAACCCCAGGGCGGACATAGCCGAAATAGAGGAGCGCGCGCTTGAAAAAATAAATGCGCTGGGCATAGGCTGCCAGGGTTTTCACGGCAACATAACCGCGCTTGCCGTTATGTGCGAGTGGGCCCCCACCCACATCGCGGGACTACCCGTTGCCGTAAACATTCAATGCCACTGCATGCGCGCGCAGACGGAGGTGCTGTAATGAAGAAGCTCAACCTTCCCCTTACAAGTAAGGATGTTAAGGAGCTGAAAGCCGGAGACAGCGTGCTTTTGAACGGCGTCATACTCACCGCGCGCGACTGCGCGCATAAGCGCATAAAAGAACTTATGGATAGAGGCGAGAAGCTGCCGTTTGAAATAGCGAACGCCTACATATACTACGCAGGCCCCTGCCCCGCCAAGCCAAAAATGGCTTCGGGCAGTTGCGGCCCCACCACCTCTGCCCGCATGGACAGTTTTGCACCCGCGCTGCTGGACGCGGGTTTGGGCGGCATGATAGGCAAGGGCGAAATGAGCGACGAGGTTCGGCGTGCGGTGGCGCGCAACGGCAAAGTGTATTTTGCCGCGATAGGCGGCGCGGGCGCGCTGTATGCCGAATGCATTAAAAAGAGCCGGTGCATAGCTTTTGACGACCTGCTTTCGGAGGCCGTTTTTAAGCTGGAAGTGGAAAACTTTCCCGCTGTGGTGGCGTTTGACTGCCGCGGCGGATCGATTTACGATTAATTTGAGCGAAAGATTTTAAAATTTTATTGACAAGTAAAAATTTTGACTGTATAATAACTTTAACGGCTGTGACCGGGACAGACGCGCGATAACAGATTTTTCAGAGAGGGCAGGCCCGAAGGCTGAAAGGCCGCCCAAAACCTTACGCGCGGTATTCACCCGCGAGCCGGGCAGACGAAAGCCCCCTCTTTGCAGGCGGCAGGCGATTAGTCCGCTCCGTCAGTCCGCGTTAAGGACGCAACGAGGCAGGTAAGGAATACCTTATTTGCGGAATCGGGTGGTACCGAGCGCAAGAGATTTTCGCGCTCCCCGTGTCGAAAGACGCGGGGAGCTTTTAATTTTTTATGGCCGTCGGCGATCAACGATTGCCGCGCGGCACGTTTGCGAGGATAATTATGTTAGAAGAAAAAATCGAAGAGCTGAAAAAAAAGATAGACGACCTTAGCAAGGACATCAAGAGCAGCAAGTCGCTTGTAGAGCTTAAAATGTCGTTTTTGGGCAAGCAGGGCGAAATTTCGGAGCTGATGAAGGGACTTAAAGACATCCCCAAGGAAAAGCGGCCCGAAACGGGTAAAATAATCAACGCGCTGCGCGACTGGGCCAACGCGAGGTTCGACGAGCTGAACGAAACGGTGAAAAAAGCCGAACTTGAAGAACTGTACAAGACCGAAAGAGTGGACGTAACCATGCCGGGGCGCAAACTGCCTTCCGGCGCGTACCACCCCAACACGCTTGTGATACGCGAGCTGGTGGATATATTCGCCGGCATGGGCTTTGAGGTATTCGAAGGCCCCGAAATTGAGAACGATTATTACAACTTTACCGCGCTGAATACGCCGAAAGACCATCCCGCGCGCGACATGCAGGACACGTTTTATATAACGGACGATCTCTTGCTGCGCACACAGACTTCGGCGGGACAGATAAGGGTGATGGAGAACAAGAAACCGCCCATAAAGATACTTTCGCCCGGCAAAGTTTACCGCAGCGACGACGACGCCACGCATTCGCCCATGTTCGGGCAGATGGAAGGCCTTGTTGTGGACAAGGGCATCACCCTTTGCGACCTTAAAGGCATGCTTGACGAATTTGCAAAGAAGATTTTCGGCGACGGGGTAAAGACGAGACTGAGACCTTCGTACTTCCCCTTCACCGAACCTTCGGTGGAAGTTGACGTAAGCTGCTTCGAATGCGGCGGAAAGGGCTGCAGACTGTGCAAGGGCACGGGCTGGATTGAAGTTTTGGGTGCCGGCATGGTGAACAGGCGCGTTTTGGAGGGCTGCGGAATAGACCCCGACGAGTACACGGGCTTTGCCTTCGGCATGGGCATAGAGCGCATTGCCATGCTTAAATACGGCATAAACAACATGAAGATGCTGTTTGAAGGCGACGTTAGATTTTTAAAGCAGTTCAAAGACTGAGGAGGCAGAAAATGAAAGCACCGTTAAGCTGGTTGAGAGATTATGTCGATATAGACGTTACCCCGGAGGAGTTGCAGCAAAAACTGTTCGGCTGCGGATTCGAGGTTGAAGAACTTATTAATGTTGGCAAAGACATTTCGGGCGTGGTGGCCGGAGAAGTGCTTACCTGCGAGCCGATAGAGGGCACCCATCTGCATGTATGCCAGGTGGACTGCGGCGAGCACGGCGTTTTGCAGATATGCTGCGGCGCGGACAACGTTAAGGCGGGCATAAAGGCCCCCGTAGCCCTTGTGGGCGCGACCGTATACGCCACGGCAAAGGACCACGTTACGATAGAGGGCGTGATGACCATAAAAAAGGGCAAGCTGCGCGGCGTGGAATCGTACGGCATGCTGTGTTCGGGAGCGGAGCTTGGCGTGAACGGCGATATGTACGACGGCGCGGACTATAACGGTCTGCTGATACTGCCCGACGGCATCAGAAACGGCGAGGACGTAAAGCACGAACTCGGCCTGGACGATTATATATTCGATATTTCGGTAACCGCCAACCGCCCCGACTGCCAAAGCATAATCGGCATGGCGCGCGAAGTTGCCGCCGTGCTCGGAAAACAGATGAAATACCCTTCGTTCGACTATGCGGCCGTGCACAGCGACGAAGACGTTAAAGTTACGGTTGAGGCACCCGACCTGTGCCCCAGATATATAGCGCACTACGTTAAGGACATAAAGATAGCTCCCTCCCCCCTGTGGATGAGAAAGAGACTGGCCCTTTGCGGACTGCGTTCGATAAACAACGTTGTGGACATTACAAACTTTGTTCTGCTTGAAATGGGTCAGCCCATGCATGCGTTCGACCTTTCCACCCTGTCCGGCAGGGAAATTGTAGTGCGCCGCGCCAAGGAAGGCGAAGAAATAACCACTCTCGACGAAAAGACGTTTAAGCTTTCGCACGAAAACCTGGTTATATGCGACGGAGGAAAGCCCGCCGCTCTTGCCGGCATAATGGGCGGTTTAAACAGCGAAATCAAGGAAAATACCGCCGAGCTTTTGTTTGAAGCGGCAAAGTTTGCCCGCGACAGCGTAAGAAAAACCTCGCGCGCGCTCGGACAGCATTCCGATTCTTCGGCGATGTTTGAAAAGGGCGTCAGCGAATACACCGCAAAGCTGGGAATGGACAGGGCTTTGCATCTTATTCAGGAACTGCGCTGCGGCACCATAACCGACGTGCGCAGAGACGTTAAAACGGCGCACTCGCACGACGGCGCGAAGAAGATGGCCGTAAGCGCGAGCAAAATAAATTCGCTGCTGGGCATAACGGTACCCGCTGGCGAGATGGCGAGAATTTTGAAGAGCCTTGAATTCGGCGTGGACATGGAGGGCGATGCGATAATGCTGGACGTACCCCCCTTCCGCGAGGACATAGACGGCTATCCCGATATTGCCGAAGAAGTGATAAGAATGTACGGTTATGAACACATACACGGTACGTTTATGCCCACGGCAAAGGTGACGAACGGCGGTTTCAACGACGAACAAAAAGCCGAACAGAGATTGAAGCGTACGCTTACGGAACAGGGACTTTACGAAATTTCGACATACTCCTTTTATTCCGAAAAGGATCTTGACCTGCTTAAAATACCTTGCGGCGCGCCCGAAAGGAATTTTATAAAGATAAAGAACCCCTTAGGCGAAGATCTTTCGGTAATGCGCACCACGCTTGCCCCCTCTATGCTGCACACGGCCGTGCGCAATCTGCGCCGCGGAAACATGGAGGGCAGGCTGTATGAGATCGCAAAAGTGTACATTCCCGAACAGCTGCCCCTTGAAGACTTCCCCGAAGAGAAAAAGAAGCTCTGCATAGGCATGTTCGGCAACATGGACTTTTTTGATCTTAAAGGCGCGATCGAGGCCGTGGCGGAGAGCATAGGCGCGAAATTCGAATACGCGCCCGCAAAGCGTTCGTTTTTACACCCCGGCGTGTGCGCCGAAATTTTGTGCGGCGACAAGACGATAGGATATGCGGGCAGACTGGATCCCGCCATAGCCGACGAACTGGCGTTGGACAGGAAGGTATTTATCGCTGAGCTGGATTACGACCGGTTGATGAGCTGCGCGCAGCCGTTCAAATACAGACCTCTGCCCAAATTCCCCGAAGTTACGCGCGACCTCGCGCTTGTGGCCGACAAGAACGTTACCTGCGGCGAGGTGGAAAAATGCATCTATTCCGCATGCAAATACGTTACGAACGTTAAGCTGTTCGACATATACGCCGGCGCGCAGTTGGGCGAAAACAAAAAGAGCATGGCGTTTACGATAACATTCACCCCCGGCGAAGAGGCGATAACTCCTGAAAAATGCGACGGTTACGTTAAAAAGATTTTAAACAACCTTTCGCACAATCTCAACATCGCGCTCAGATGAAATTCTAACCCATAAAAAATGGCGTTGCCCCGCACATATGTGCGGGGCAACGCCATTTTTAAAACAGATTGCCGCCGTCGAGATATATTTGCGGCACCTTGCCGTTGAGAATGCTTTCGCAGAGCAGAAAATCGGCTTCGGCCGAAAATCTTTCGCTGTCGGCGGCAAGCACCAAAGTTATATCGGTAGTTACGTTTATGTATACGGAATGCAGCGTTTGATTTATGCCCGCACCCTTGAACACGGAGGAAAAACGGCACTCCACCGCCACCACCGGCGCGATTTTGACGTTTATGCTTTTGCCATAACCCGAAAGCGCGGGTATGCCCGTGAATGCCCCGGCGGGAATATCCACCCCCTCCGCACACATCTGCGTAAGATTGGTTTGGGTGAGTTGGGCCATATTGCGGGCAATCATGCTGAGTTTGGCACCGTCGGCGGTTATGCTTGTTATATCGCCGTTTTCGTCGCGCGACAGCTTTATTATGCTTTCGTAAGTGACGTCGGAAAACACCGAGCGGGCCGCCGAATACACGGCCGACGTATTCATTGCCACAAGCTTTGCCGAACCTGCCGCCACTATCACGCCGGCGGCGTTGCTTAAAAAAAGTGCCGACAGCACCACGACGGCCGCCGCGACGAGAGCCATGACAACCTTGGTTTTAAAGCGGATCCTGCGCCTTTTCATATCCACATTATATGTGCGGCCGCGCATAAATATTATGCGGTTGAACATACTCGGTTATATGAACGAACGCAGGCAGACGATATTTTTTGAAAACGAACCGCAAATTATAGCCGGAGGAACGATAGCCGGCCCGAAGGAGTGCACAAGCATAATAGGCGGATACGTTGACATGGCACTCACCGACGACATGTTCGGCGAAAGCACGTTTGAAAAGGCAGAATGCAGCATGCTTTCGTACGCGATAGACAGGGCTATTGAGAACGGCGGGCTGACGCGAAACGATATAGACGTTATGCTTTCGGGCGATCTTTTGAACCAGATAATATCGGCCTCGTTTGCGGCGAGAAAATCGGGCATACCGTTTTTGGGGCTTTACAGCGCATGTTCGACGATGTCGGAGGGGATCATGCTTGGCGCGGCCATGGTGAACGCGGGGTATGCCAGGCGCGCAGTGGCAGCCACGGGCAGCCACTTTGCTTCGGCCGAGCGGCAATACCGCTATCCGCTTGAACAGGGCACAACGCGCCCTCCGCAATCGCAGTGGACGGTTACCGGCGCGGGCGCGTGTGTGATAGGAAAGGGCGGCGACGGCGTAAAAATAGTAAACGCGACGATAGGCAAAGTTATAGATTACGGCGTTACCGACGTGAACAACATGGGCGCGGCGATGGCGCCGGCCTGCGCGGATACCCTGATAAGGCACTTTAAAGACACCTCTACCCTTCCCGAAGATTACGATTTGATACTTTCGGGAGATCTGGGGGCGTTGGGCAGCAGGCTTTTAAAAGATCTCTGCGAGGAAAAAGGTTATGATATTTCGGTCAACCATGTAGACTGCGGAGAGATCGTGTATAAGGTTATCGAGGACGAATTTCAGGGAGGCAGTGGCGCGGGATGCAGCGCGGTTGTATTCAATTCGTACATTCTTTCGAAATTAAAGGACAAACTGTTTAAACGGGTTCTGTTCGCCGCCACGGGCGCGCTGCTTTCAACCACGTCTTCGGGGCAGGGCGAGAGCATTCCGTGCATAAGCCACGCCGTGGAACTGAGGTCGTAACCTGGCCATATGTGCAGGGGTATTGAATATTGCCGCATTTTAAACAAAAAAACAGCGAACGGAAGGTGAACATGGAAAGGGAAATTTTAGAGATAGTTTTGATGTTTGTTAAGGCCTTTGCCGTGGGGGGCGGCATATGCCTTGCCGCACAGATCATAATCAATTTTACAAAGCTGACCGCAGGCAAGATACTGGTGTATTTTATGCTGGCCGGAGTTGTACTTACGGCCGCGGGAGCATATCAGCCGCTGGTGGAATTTGCGGGAGCGGGCGCGACCGTGCCCATTTGCGGATTCGGCTACCTTTTGGCAAGCGGCGCGATCAAGGGGGCCGAAAGGGGTTTGTTTTACGCCCTTACCGGGCCGCTGGCCGCGGCGAGCGCGGGCGTTACGGCGGCGGTTGTGTTTTCGTTTCTCGCCGCGCTTATATTCAAAGCCAAGACGAAGAGAAATTGAAACAGCGGCCGCCGTGCGCAGGTTTGCGCGCGGCGGCCGCTGTTTGCAGATATTTTGTTTACGCAGTCAAGCAATCATTGGCCATAGCTGCAGTGCGGCCATGAGCATGAGCGGCACGGTTATTACCGAAAGCAGGGTGTTGGTTACAAAGGCAACGGTGGCCGTATCCTCTCCCTTTTGATACTGTTCTGCCATAGCCACGACGGTGGCCGCCGGCGACATGGCCATGGCGATTACTGCGGCGAGATACACATACTCGCCCTGAGGGGTTGTGCCGAGAAAGTTTTTGCACATGAGGTTGAACAGGGCGGCTATCGCAAACGTTATGGCGGGTGCCGCTATGAGACGAAGCGCGCCGGCAAGATATGTGCCAACATCGGTGAAAAGACTTTTTACGGGCAGCCCGGCCATAGAGATGCCGACGATTATCATAGAGAGAGGAGCCGTCATCGTGGCGAGGTATTCGGGGAAGATGCGCAGTTCGGACACCTCTTTGAACATGAATATGTTTATCTGCGGCACAAAGAACAACAGCAGCGCGACGGCGATTGAGATTATTGTGGGATTCAGCAGCACCTTTTTTATGCTTATATCCTTTACGTTGCCCGTAATAAGCCACACGCCGAGCGTCCAGATGAGCGTTTGAAACGCGAGGTTGAATATCATGAGATACATGACTGCGAGTATGCTGCCGTCGGTTAAAATTTCGATGAAAGGAACGCCCAAAAAGCCGCAGTTTGAAAATACGGCGACGTATGTGTATATGTTGGCCTTGTCCCTGTTGCCGTATTTGATGAACACAAGCCTGCACACGCCGAAAACGGCCAGCATTACCGCAAACGTAAGCACGGCGGCAATGAAGAAATTCTTTAAAAGGGCGGTATAACCTATCTGATTTATTATCTGCATGTCCTCCTCTTCGAGGATGCAGAACGCATCTATGGTGAGTGCGGGCTGACAGACGTACAGAAGTATGCTGCTGAGCGACCGCTTTGAATCGGGCGAAATAAATTTGAGCTTGGTGAGAGCGTAGCCCGGTACTATGAAAAGCAGCAGAACGGCTATCGCGAGTATTGTTTTGATAAACATTTCATTCATGAGATGACGCCTTTTTAAAAGATAAAAGTGTATTTGCCCGAAAGCCGATAAATATATTATCACTTAATTTACAAAATAAAAAGCGTTTTATGCCCCGAAAACGAACAAATTTACATTTTTTTTGCAATAGAACAGCCCTGCCATTGCTTTTAACGCGGCAGGGCTGAATAAAATGAAATATATTTACATTATTTATGGTCGGCAGTGGTATCCTTGCGGATGACGTCGTGCGCGCCGCCTTCGACGATGCTTGTTGCGGACACAAGGGTAATTTTTGCCTTTTCCTGCAATTCCTTAATGGTAAGGGCACCGCAGTTGCACATCGTTGATTTTATTTTGCTGGTGGTCATTTCCACATTGCTCTTTAAGGGGCCGGCATAGGGAACATAGGAATCGACGCCCTCTTCAAAAGAGAGTTTGGCCGCACCGCCGAGGTCGTAACGCTGCCAGTTGCGGGCGCGGTTGCTGCCTTCGCCCCAGTATTCCTTTACATATGTACCGCCGACGAACAGCTTTTGAGTGGGACTTTCGTCGAAGCGGGCAAAATAGCGGCCGAGCATGACGAAATCCGCACCCATTGCGAGGGCGAGGGTTATGTGGTGATCGTGAACGATGCCGCCGTCGGAGCATACGGGAACGTATATACCCGTCTTTTTGTAGTATTCGTCGCGGGCGGCGCACACTTCGATGAGAGCCGTGGCCTGTCCGCGGCCTATGCCCTTTGTTTCGCGCGTGATGCAGATGGAACCGCCGCCTATGCCCACTTTAACAAAGTCGGCGCCGCACTCGGCAAGGAACAAGAAGCCCTCTTTATCCACTACGTTGCCCGCACCCACCTTTACTTTATCGCCGTACTTTGAACGTATCCATTCAAGCGTTCTCTTTTGCCATTCCGAAAAACCTTCGGACGAGTCGATGCACAGCACGTCGACCCCGGCTTCGACGAGGGCGGGAACGCGCTCGGCATAGTCGCGGGAATTGATGCCCGCGCCCACAACGTACCTCTTTTTTGCATCCAAAAGCTCGTTGGGGTTGCCCTTGTGGTCATCGTAATCCTTGCGAAAGACAAAATACTGCATGTTGCCCTTTTTATCGACAAGGGGGAGCGAATTGAGCTTTTTATCCCAGATTATATCGTTGGCTTCGGAGAGCGTTGTGGTATCGGGCGCGGTGATAAGCTTGGAAAGGGGGGTCATAAAGTCCTTTACCTTGGCGTCCTTTGACATGCGGCTCACGCGGTAATCGCGGCTGGTTACTATACCAACCAGCTTGCCGTTGGGCTTGCCGTCGGCCGTGACAGCCACGGTGGAGTGACCCGTTTTTGCCTTCAACGCGAGAATATCCGCAAGAGTAGCTTCGGGAGTAATGTTGGAGTCGCTTACAACGAAGCCCGCCTTATACGCCTTTACTTTTGCGACCATTGCCGCCTCCTCCTCTATCGACTGCGAGCCGTAAATAAAGGACACACCGCCGCAGCGGGCGAGCGCGAGAGCGAGGTCGGCACCCGAAACCGACTGCATTATGGCGGAAACCATGGGTATATTCATTTCGATTGCGGGCTTTTCGCCCTTTTTGAATTTTACGAGAGGCGTTTTCAACGACACGTTTGCGGGAACATGTTCGCTGGAAGAATAGCCCGGAATGAGAAGATATTCGTTAAAGGTGTGCGAAGGTTCGTTGATGTAAGTTGCCATGTTTACTCTCCTTAATCCATATGTTTGAAATAATCTTGCTTTGCTTATGCGTTTATTGATTAGATATTATATCATAATATTTTTTAAAAGACAAGCGTTGAAAGGCAGATTACGCGCGGCGGGAGAACGAAATTTTTGCCGCGCTGCAAACTGCGGCGCGGCAAATCGTACAATTTGGCAAAACTCCCGTTTTAAAACAAAGGACGCTTCGGCATGCATTTATTGTGCTGTCCTCTACGCTCCGCCGCGGAAAAGGTTTATTCCGAGCTTTGCGAATTTGTCGGCTATCGCGGCCGCCTGACCCTTTTTTAAACCGCTGTAATTCACCACGGCTATCTTTTCGTATCCGGGAACGGACGAACGGAGATAGTCGGTAAGGCATTTTATTCTTATGCCCATGGCGGCGGCAGTCTGCTTTATGCTTTCATCGGACAGAGCCTGCGGACATTGCAACGCTATGTGCATTCCCGCGCCAGTATCGAACGCCGTCGTTTTATACGGCACGGAAGCTATTGCCGCAAGCACTTCCTGCCGCACGTTGCGGTAATAGTTTTTTAAGCGGTTCATGTGGCGTTCGAAATGGCCTTCGCCTATCATCGCGGCGAGCGTCTTCTGCTCAAAGAGCGGCACGACGTTCGCGCTTGTCGAAAACATTTCGTAATACTTTACGGCAAGGCTTTCGGGCAATATCATGTACCCCATGCGCATGGAGGGCGCAAGCGATTTTGAAAAGGTATTTATGTAGATAACCCTTTCGGGATCGAGGCCGAGCATGGATTGCAGCGGCATGCCCGAAAGACGGAATTCGCTGTCGTAATCGTCTTCGACGATGTACGCCCCCCTTTCCCTCGCCCAATTTATCAACCGCACCCTGCATGCCGCAGGCGTCACCGCGCCCGTGGGAAACTGATGCGACGGCGAAATGTGCAAAACGTCGGCGTTTGAACTTTCGACGGCTTTTAAATCCACACCGTTTCTGTACACGGGAATAAACGCGCAGCGCGCGCCGCCGAGCGCATAGGTTGAGGCTATCTTGCCGTGGCCGGGGTCTTCAACGGCAAACAGCTTGTCCCTGCCGAGTATGTTTACGAGCATGCCGTAAAAATATTCTGCCCCCGCTCCGACGATTATGCGTTCGGGCGGACAGTTTACCCCCCTTGCGCGGTAGAGATAGCCTGCTATCTCGCTACGCAGTGCGATGTCGCCGGGGGCGGGAACGCGCTGCAAAAGGTGAGAACCCTCTTCGGCAAGCACTTTGCGCATGAGCTTTGTCCACACGGAAAAGGGAAACAGCTCCGCAGGGGTGGAACCGGCCACGAGATCGATCTCATACTCCTGCGGGGCGACGCCTGCGAGCAGCTCGCAGGGTGCGGGCGGGCGTTCGCCGAGGGGACGGACGTCGACGTCGGCGACAAAATAGCCGCTGCGCTCCTTTGAGGTTATATAGCCTTCGGCCAGCAGCTGGTCGTAGGCAGTTTGCACAGTTATAACGCTTACGCCCGCGTCGGCGGCAAGAACGCGCTTTGAGGGAAGGCGTTCCCCTTTTTTTAATACGCCGCCGAGTATATCGCCGCGAACGGCGGAATATATTGCGTATGATTTGTTTTTTCCGAGATCGTAAGTGCGCAATCTAAAACCTCCTTTACGAGCGCGGCCGCTGCAATCATGATAACACGAAGAAAAAATTTTGGCAACGATTTAAACCCGATTGCGGCGTTTTTACACAGACGGAAGGCGGCCGCCGCCCTTAAACGGGGCGGCGGCCGCACAAGGACGTTGCAAAGACATCGACGAACGATTTCAGCGCATGAATATTTTGATGAGCGAGGCTTTGAGCCTTGAATAGGGCGCATAGCGCACGGGCATATCGAAGAGGGTGGATTTTTCGACTATAGACTTGTCGTGGGTGAAACAGTCGAAGCCCGCCCTGCCGTGGTACGCGCCCATGCCGCTTGCCCCCACTCCGCCGAAACCCATGGCGGAAGTTGCGAGGTGGATTATGGTATCGTTTACGCAGCCGCCCCCGAACCGACAGAGCGAAAGCACCTTTTCCGCCCTCTTTTTATCGCCCGTGAAGACGTACAGCGCGAGCGGATGGGGCTGCGCGTTTACGTCGGCAACGACTTCGTTTATATCGTCGAAGACGAGCACGGGCAATATCGGGCCGAATATCTCCTCGCCCATTACGGCGTCGGAACGGGTGACGCTATCCATTACGGTGGGTTCGATGCGCAGAGCGGCGTCGTCGCGTCCTCCGCCGAACACCACTTTTTTGTCGTCGATCAGCGCGCACACGCGGGCATAGTGCTTTTGCGAAATTATTTTGCCGTAAGCTGAATTTTCGAGCGGGCACTCGCCGTACTGACGGACGATCTCCTTCTTTACGCAGTCGATGAATTGCCGCTTTACCGAGGAATGCACAAGCACATAGTCGGGAGCGACGCACGTTTGGCCGCAGTTGAGGTATTTGCCGAAAACAATGCGGCGGGCGGCCAGGGGGATATTGGCCGTTTCGTCGACTATGCAGGGACTTTTGCCGCCCAGTTCGAGCGTTACGGGTATGAGTTTTTCGGCGGCGCGGCGCATGACCTCTTTGCCGACGGACACAGATCCCGTAAAAAAGATCTTATCGAAGGGCATATCGAGCAGGGCGGAATTTTCGGCCCTGCCGCCGAGAACCACGGCGACGTGTTCCGGCCTGAACGCCTGAGATATGAGCTCCGCAATCACTTTGCCCGTTGCGGGCGAATATGCCGAAGGTTTTATAACGGCCGTGTTGCCTGCGGCGAGCGCATCGACGAGAGGTTCGAGCGTGAGCATGAACGGATAGTTCCACGGACTCATAATAAGCACGCAACCGTACGGCGATTTTTTTACATAACTTTTGGCTATGTACTGCGCGAGGGGCGTTGCTGCCCTTTTGCTGCGCGCATAGCCCTTTATGTGCCTGAGCATGTGCGAAATTTCGGACAGAGTCATTCCCACCTCGCACATGTAACTTTCGGTCGCACTCTTGCCGAGATCCGCCTTTAACGCATCATAGATGAGCTGTTCGTTGGCATATATTACCGAACGAAGTCTTTTTAAGGCGGCTATACGGTTTTTTACGGGCAGGGTTGCGCCCGACGCGAAATATTCCTTTTGACGTTGTAAAATCTGCTGCATGTCTCACTCCTTTATTGCCCGATAAATATCTTCGAGTTCGCGGGCGTCCATAAGTTTGGGGACGGGATAGAGCGGGTTGGCCTCTCTGTCGGCGTGGAGAGCGAGTTCGGGAATATCCGCCTCCTCCACTTTAAGTTTTTGGGGAATATTCATTTTTGCGTTGAGTTCTTCGACAAATGCGATGAACTGCTCCGCGGCCGTTTTATCGTCGGCGGTTACATCCGAAACGCCGCTCGCGCGCGAAAGTTTGGCAAGTTTTTTTGTTGCCGCCGAACCATACGACTTTAACACATAGGGTAAAATTACGGCGTTTGCCAGGCCGTGCGGAGTGTTGTACTTGCCGCCGAGCGAGTGGGCGACGGCGTGGACATAGCCGACATATGATATTGTAAAGGCCAGCCCCGCGCAGTATGCCGCAAACTGCATGCGTCGGCGGGCATGGCGGTTTTGACCGTTTGTGTAGGCGGTATAGAGATTTGCGCGGATTATGGACACCGCCTTTACCGCAAGGCGGCGCGTGACGCGCGTTGTGGAGCGACCTATGTAAGCTTCGACGGCGTGCGTAAGCGCGTCCATGCCCGTCGTTGCGGTCAGCGCGGGCGGCAGACCCGTCGTCATCGAGGGGTCTATAAGGGCATAGCCGGGTGCGAGACAGAATGAAATTATGGTGAATTTGTCGCGCGTCTTGTCATCGGTTATGACGGCGGCTATGGTGGTTTCGCTGCCCGTGCCCGCGGTTGTGGGCACGGCGATAAACAGCGGCAGTCTGCCGAACACTTTTAACACGCCGCGCATGCGCGACAGCGGTTTTTCGGGCTTTATTATGCGCGCGCCCGCGGCTTTGGCGCAGTCCATTGCCGAACCGCCGCCTACGGCGATGATGCAGTCGCAGCCGCTGTCGCGGTATAGGCGCACGGCCTCTTCCACGTTTGCCGTTGTGGGGTTGGCAACGGTACCCGAATACACGGTTACTTTTGCCCCGACGCTTTCGACGGCCGAGATGACGCCGTTGCACAGGCCGAGGGAATATACGCCGGCATCCGTAACCATCATGGCGTGTTTTTTGCCCTTATCTTTGAGCAGCGCGGCCACTTCTTCGGCTGCGTGAAGCAACTTTGGCCGACGGTACGGCAACAGGGGCAGAGCAATGCGAAAAGCCGCCTGAAAGACGCGGCAGTATATCTTTTTTAAAACGTTCATACCTTTACACCTTTACCGTTTTTGTACTTATATTGTAAATCATAAACGCCGTGCTGTCAATAGGCGAAATCAGAGCCCCCGAACGAGTTCGCCCGTGGCGAACGAATAGCGGAAATTGGCCGAGGGGTCATCGAAATTTTCGTTGCCGACCCACCATACCGTCTTTTGCGTGAGGTTGTACACCGCGCTGTGCACGGTCACTCCACCGCCGCCGTTCCACGTTCTTCTGCCGACGGCCTGCAAAATATCCATCGCCTCACGTTCATCGGCCACCACTCCGCCGACGGCGGCAAGGCAGTCGTTGATGTAGTCGTAGCGATCCAGCCCCTCCATCGTTTCGCCTTCGGCATAATAGCCCGGCGTGACGATGAAATTGGTTATCGACTGGTATCTGAACGAAGCACCCTGCAGCATCTCGTCGTACATCGGGTCGGTATTGTAGATGACGTTGAGGGTGCGGTCGGAACCGTCGGAGTCGGTTGAATCGGTGACGCCGGCCGCGGGCACCCACTCCAATATCGCGCTCTTGCCCGTTGCGTCGGCAATCATATAGTGGAAAGACGTGTTTGCCGAGTCGTGCAGATTATACTTTTTGACAAGCTCGACGGCCTCGTCCACGTTGTCGGCGTAATCGAGTATCATGCGGAGCATGGTGGTTGAAGTGATATCGGGTTTGGAAGCATCGCGCTGATCAGTGGCGACGGTCTGCGCACCCTGATACGACATGAAAATCCCGCAGCTTACGCCGGCGTCGTTTATTCCGTCGAGGGGCGCATAGGGCGAAGCGAGACAGGTTATCTTATCCATAAGTCCTTCGACGTCGCTGTCTATATCCATTCCCACATAGTTCAGATCGACGGTTGAAAACGAAGCGTGGCGGCCGTTGCCCGGATCGGCCAGAGTGAGACAGACGTTGGTTTTATCGAAATCGTAGTTGCGGCCGAAGAGTACGTCGCCCGACGGAGTTTTTGCAATGAACGCCGAACAGCCTATATCCGTCTGCTCGATGGTGAGATCTATGAGTCCGCGGGTGATGTGGTCGGTGATGAAGTTGATGAGTTCGCCGTCGTTTGACGCGCCGCCGGACGCAAGGAAATCATCGAAATAGAAGCCGCCCCGTACCTTCATGCTGTAAATCGAGCCTTCGTTGTTGTCGTCGTTGCGGCCGCGAAGATGCGTAAAACTTGACACCGTGGCGATCTCGTCCGCCCACACGCACCAGAAAGTTATGCCCAGAGCGGCGGCAACGGCTATTATGACCGCCAGCACGATGCAGAGTATGCGCGGCCATACGCGCCTTTTCTTTGCCTTTTGTTCCTGCATTTTTATTCTCCTTTTTCCGCGCGCATGCGCGCGCTTTTTTTGTTTTGTTCCGCAGCGCGAAACAGTCGTTGATTAATCAACAATCGGCATTATATATTCATTTTATTGATTTGTCAACTAAATTTGTTGATAAATCAACATAAAGTAAATATTTTCTTGCATACAGGCAGGCAGTAAAACAGCCGCCGCGCAAAAAAATGCGCGGCGGCTGTCGTTCGATGCTTATTTAATATGTTAAAAACAAAATATTGGAGATACTGTTTGAAAGGGCCGTTAATATGCCCTGGCGAATATGACGGTGTGCTTTGAGGGCTTGCCGCAGACGACGCACTTGGCGTGCGTGTTTTGGCTGTCGCACACGCGAGCCGTGGCAGCGGTTTTAGCCTTTACCTCGTCCTCGCACTCGCGGCAGCCGCACCAGCCGGCCTTTACAAAGTTGCCGCCGTCCACTCCCTTTAACAGCTCTTCGAGGGTATCGGCGTCGACGATGCGTTCGTCGCGGCGGACGCGGGCGGATTCGAGCATATCCTTTTGAATGGTTTCAATAAGAGCCTGCACCGTCTGTTCGGCCCCTTCGAGGGGATAGAAGTCCTTTGCGCAGGTATCGCGGCGGAAGACGGCCATTTTGCCCCCTTCGAGGTCGCGCGGGCCGAGTTCTATTCTGACGGGAACGCCGCGCATCTCCCATTCGTTGAACTTCCAGCCGGGAGAATTGTCGCTGTCGTCAAGCTTGACCCTTATGCCGGCCGATTCAAGCCGTTCCTTTAATAAGTTGCAGGCTTCGACAACGCCGGCCTTTTTTGCGGCGATGGGGATTATTACAACCTGAACGGGCGCGACGACGGGAGGAATTACAAGGCCGCGTTGGTCGCCGTGGGCCATGATGAGCGCGCCGATGAGTCTGGTGGAAACGCCCCAGCTGGTGGTATAGGCGTATTTTTGAACGCCGTCCTTATCGAGGAATTTTATTTCGAACGCCTTTGAGAAATTTTGGCCGAGGTAGTGCGAAGTGCCGGCCTGCAAAGATTTGCCGTCCTTCATCATGGCCTCCATGCCGAAGGTTGCAACCGCTCCGGCGAATTTTTCCTTTTCGGTTTTGCGGCCGCAGATGACGGGTATGGCGAGGCAGTTTTCGGCAAACTCTTTATATACGCCGAGCATCTTCATGGTCTCTTCCATCGCCTCCTCTTCGGTGGCATGGCAGGTGTGGCCTTCCTGCCACAAAAATTCGGAAGTGCGCAGGAAGGGGCGGGTGGTCTTTTCCCAGCGCATAACGTTGGCCCACTGGTTTATGAGTATGGGCAGGTCGCGATAGGATTGCAGCCACTTTGAATACATGTTGCCTATTATGGTTTCGGAAGTGGGGCGAATAGCCAGAGGTTCGGCCAGCTCTTCCCCGCCGGCGTGGGTGACGACGGCCACTTCGGGGGCGAAGCCTTCGACGTGTTCGGCCTCCTTTGTGAAGAACGACATGGGAATGAGCAGCGGGAAGTAGGCGTTTTGATGACCCGTGGCCTTGAAACGCTTATCGAGTTCCCTTTGTATGTTTTCCCAAATTGCATAGCCGTATGGACGGATGACCATGGTGCCCTTTACTGGGCCGTAATCGACGAGCTGTGTTTTTACCACCACGTCGGTATACCACTGCGCGAAATTTGTGTTTATATCGGCAATCTGTTCGACAAAATTGCGGTTGTCGTTGTTGGACATATCAATCTCCGTTTAAATATTTTACCGAATCATTATAACATACCGCGCGGCAAATACAAAGTGTTTACGCGCCTTTTTGCAAACTTTGCCTGCGCAAAATTCAAACAAACGCCGTTCATATAGTTGTCAATGCGGCGCAAATATTGTATAATTGAGACGTATGAAGTACGAAGAGCTTAAAAAACTTAAAAGCGGCAGCGACGTAAGGGGCATCGCAAGCGAAATTATTTCGCCCGTTACCCTTACCGACGAGGCCGTATACGCGATAGTGCGCGCATTCTGTCTGTGGCACGAAAAAAAGTACGGCCGCGCGCCGGGCGCGGTGGCCGTCGGGCACGACGTGCGCATTTCGACCGACAGGATACTTGCGCAGGTTTTGAACGCTGTTACGGACGCAGGTTTGAACGCCGTGAACTGCGGACTGTGCTCCACACCCTCCATGTTCATGCTGCTTAAAAGCGATTTCGGCTGCGAGGCTTCGATAATGATAACGGCTTCGCACCTGCCATCCGACAGGAACGGCCTGAAATTTTTTACCCGCGAAGGCGGTTTGGACGGCGGCGACATAGACGAAATTCTTAAAACGGCGGTGGACGCGCATTTTGAAAACGCAAAAGCGCAGGGCAGCGTTGAAACCCGTTCGTTCATGCCCGAATACTGCCGTTCGCTTGTCGAAAAGGTGCGCGAGGCCTGCGGCGAAAAGATGCCGCTTGCCGGTAAAAAGATAGTTGTCGACGCGGGCAACGGCGCGGGCGGATTTTTTTGCACCGGCGTGCTCGAACCCCTCGGCGCGGACACCGACGGCAGCATAAACCTTGAACCGGACGGAACTTTTCCCAACCACATACCCAACCCCGAAAACAAAGAGGCGATAGACTGCCTTAAAGGGGCGGTTTTAAAGGAAAAAGCAGACCTTGGCATAATTTTTGACACGGACGTGGATCGCGCCGGCGCGGTGGACTGCGACGGCAGGGAGATAAACAGAAACGACCTTATCGCTCTTGCCTCGGCCATGGCCCTGGAAAATAAAAAAGGAATGATAGTTACCGACAGCGTTACGAGCGACGGACTTACAAAGTTCATATGCGGGTTGGGCGGAAAACATCTGCGCTTTAAGCGCGGCTATAAAAACGTTATAGACGAGGCGGTAAAGAGAAACGCCGCCGGCGAATACTGTCCCCTCGCCATTGAAACGAGCGGCCACGCGGCCTTTGCCGACAACTACTTTTTGGACGACGGCGCGTACCTTGTTATCCGCATACTTATTCTGCTTGCCCGCCAGAGCGCGAAGGGCGAAAAGCTTGGCGACATCATAAAAGATCTTGAACATCCCGCCGAAGAGGACGAAGTAAGGATTTCCTTTAATTCCTTATCAAAGGACTTCAAGCTCGAAGGCGCGTACGTTATAGAGGAATTGAAGCGCGCCGCGGCAAGGCGCGGCTTGGCCCTTGCGCCCGACAACTATGAGGGCGTTAAGATAAATTTCGGCAAGGGCGAAGGCGACGGCTGGCTGCTTTTGAGAATGAGCGTGCACGACCCCGTGCTGCCCATAAATTTTGAAAGCAACGTTTGCGGCGGCAACAGGATAATTGCCGAAAAACTTTACAACCTTATAAAAGGTTATGAATTTTTAAACACCGAAAATCTTAAAAAATTTATTGAAAACGACCGTGAACCCAATTAAGTACGGCGCGGAAGTATACATATAAGGAGATATAAAAATGTCAGTTGAGCAGAAAAGCGTAGACGCAATCAGAATCCTTTCGACGGAGGCCATTCAAAGAGCCAAGTCGGGACATCCCGGAATTTGTTTGGGTGCGGCCCCCATCGCCTACGAGGTGTATGCAAAGCACCTTAATTTCAGTTTCCGCAACCCCAAGTGGGACAACAGGGACAGATTTGTGCTTTCGGCCGGCCACGGTTCGGCAATGCTGTATACCCTTTTACACCTCTTCGGTTACGACGTTACCAAGGAAGACCTTATAAACTTCCGTCAGCTCGGTTCGCGCACTCCGGGACATCCAGAATACGGCAAGACGGCGGGCGTTGAAACTTCGACCGGGCCCTTGGGTCAGGGACTTGCCAACGCAGTTGGTTTTGCTGTTGCCGAAGCGCACCTTGCCGCGCTGTTCAACAGGCCGGAATACCCCGTTGTAGACCACTACACATATGTGCTTACGGGCGACGGATGCCTTGAAGAGGGCATAGGCTACGAGGCCTGCTCGTTTGCCGGCACTCAAAAGCTGGGCAAGCTGATTCTTTTATACGATTGCAACGACGTTACGATAGAGGGCAACATGAAGAACACCTTTTCGGAGGACGTTGCCACGAGATTTTTGGCGCAAGGCTGGCAGGTGCTGCGCGTAAACGACGCGAACAACCTTTATACCCTTAACAACGCATTGGAGCGCGCAAAGGCCGAAACCGAACGCCCCACCGTTATTATTTGCAAATCGGTGATAGGCTACGGCTCTCCCCTTGCCGGCAGCGCGGACAGCCACGGCGCACCCATAGGCGAGGAAAACCTTGCCGCAACTAAGGAAAACCTTAACTGGGAATGCGAGCCTTTTGAAGTGCCCGACGAAGTAAGGCAGCACTGTCTTGCCATTGCCGAGGAACGCAGCAAGAAGGAAAACGAATGGAACGAGATGTTCGACCGTTACGAGAGGGCTTATCCCGACCTTGCCGAGCAGTACAAGACGTTTATGAGCGGCATGCAGCCCGACTGGGAGAAAGTGAAGGCCGAACTGCCGGCATTTGACAAACCCGAAGCCACCAGAAGCTGCGGCGGAAAGATTCTTAACGCGATAGCAAAGGTTATGCCCAACATTATGAGCGGTTCGGCCGACCTTGCGCCTTCGTGCAAGACCGAAATTTTGGGACAGGAATATTTTTCGCCCGAACACAGAGAGGGCTGCAACATACACTTCGGCATACGCGAACACGCCATGGCCGCCATCTGCAACGGTATTCAGCTGCACGGCGGACTTAAAGCAGTATGCTCCACCTTCTTCTCCTTTACCGACTATATGAAGGGCAGCATCAGAATGACCGCGCTGATGAATATACCCGTGCTGTACGTTATGACGCACGATTCGATAGGCGTGGGCGAAGACGGCCCCACACACCAGCCCATGGAGCAGCTGATCTCCCTCCGCTCCATTCCCAACATCAACGTATACCGTCCCTGCGACGGCGGCGAGACGATGGCCGCGTTCAAGTGCGCGTTTACCGACAGCTGCCCTTCGGTGATAGTTGAAACGAGGCAGAACCTGCCCGCATACGAACACGCCGAACAGGACGCAGAGAGGGGCGCGTATGTGCTTTCGGACTGCAACGGCAAGCCCGACGTGCTACTTATCGGCACGGGTTCCGAAATTGAAGTGTGCATGAACGCCAAAAACCTTTTGGCGCGCGACGGGATAAAGGCGAAAGTCGTTTCGATGGTGAGCATTGAAAAATTTGAACAGCAGGACGAAGAATACCGCGACGGCGTTATCGACAGGGACGTAAAGGCGAGGGTGTGCGTTGAAGCCGCTTCGCATTACAGCTGGTACCGTTACAGCCGCGACTTCGGCGAGGTTGTGGCAATGCGCGGATTCGGCGTTTCCGGCCCCGCAAAGCAGCTTTTTGAATACTTTGGCTTTACCGCCGAAAACGTGGCCAACGCCGCGAAGCGTTCGATTGAAAACGTTAAACTCAACAGGTTCAGCCACTGACGGCGCACTGTTTGACGCAATAGAAAACTTAGGGGCTGCGGCGGTTTCGCCGCAGCCCCCGATTAATGCATCGATTCGTTTTGAACGACGTTCAAGCCTTGACTTTTTATACAGATTGTATTAATATTGTTTATAATAAATTTATAGCCGCTTGCTATGATTTTATAAAAACATGAATATTCCATGCGTGAGGTGAAGATTTGATAGACAGCGTAATTTGCAAACTGCTCGGCATAAAATATCCCGTATTTCAGGGCGGAATGGCCTGGGTTGCGGACGCGGATCTGGCCGCTGCCGTCTCTAACGCCGGAGGTTTGGGCATTATTGCGGGCATGAACATGAACGGCGAACAGCTGCGCGCGGAGATACGCAAACTGCGCGAAAAATGCAACAAGCCGTTCGGTGTGAACGTAATGCTGATGAGTCCTTACGCCGAGGAAGTTGCCGACGTTATAGTTGAAGAGCGCGTACCCGTTGTTACCACGGGCGCGGGCAACCCGCTCACGTTTATGAAAAAGTGGACAGACGCGGGCGTTAAGGTTATACCGGTTGTCGCTTCGGTCGCGCTGGCGCAGATGGTTGCAAAGCGCGGCGCGACGGCTATAGTGGCCGAGGGCGGCGAATCGGGCGGACACATCGGCGAAGCCAACACGATGGCACTTGTGCCGCAGGTGGCCGACGGCGTGGACATACCCGTTATAGCCGCCGGAGGCATTGCCGACGGCAGGGGATTTGCCGCCGCTCTTATGCTGGGCGCGCAGGGCATACAGATGGGCACACGTTTTCTTGTTGCAAAAGAGTGCAACGTTCACCCCGACTTCAAGGCGAAAGTTTTAAAGGCGGGCGATACCGCCACCATGGTCAGCGGCAGAAGACTGGGCCATCCCGTGCGCGCGCTTAAAACGCCCTTTGCCCGCAAGTTTGCCGAAATGGAAAAAGACCCTTCGGTGACGGACGAGCAGCTGAACGCGCTGGGCACCGGCGCATTGCGAAAGGCGGTTGTGGAAGGCGACAACGAGGGCGGTTCGTTCCTGTGCGGACAGGTTGCCGGCCTTGTAAAAAAGGAACAGACCTGCAAGGAGATACTTGAAGAGATAACCGGGCAGGCCGAAGAGATACTTAAAGGCGCGAATAAATTTTTGACGGAGTGATTCCATGAACAGAGAAGATATAAAGCGGATACTTCCGCACAGAGAACCGATGCTGCTTGTAGACGAGGCATATCTTGGCGAAGACGAAAAGGCGCACGGCAAATACACCGTGCGCGGCGACGAATTTTTTGTGCAGGGACACTTCCCCGACGCGCCCGTGGTGCCGGGAGTTATTCTGTGCGAAATGGCCTCGCAGTCTTCGTGCGCGCTGACGGCGGAACAACTCGGCGACAAGCTGCCCCTGTTTGCGGGCATGAACAACGTGCGCTTTAAAACGCCCGTGCGACCGGGCGATACGGTTGAATTCACCTGCGAACTTAAACGCAAAATAGCTTCGTGCATAATAATAAACGCCGAGGGCAAAGTGAACGGCAAATTATGCGTGAGCGGCGAATTCACGTTCTTTTTAGTGGATAAAAAAGCGGTTGCCGGCGACTGATTGAGCAAAGGCGGCCGAAAAAAATAAATTTTTTTACGGAGAACACAAACAATGTATCAGTTATTCTGCGATTCAAACTGCGAGCTTTGGCACACCACCGTGGCCGAACTCGGACTTAACGTAATACGCATGCCCTATACCCTTGACGACAAGGAATACTTTTACGATATGGGCGAACACACGGATTTTAAGGCGTTTTTCGACCGCATGCGCGCGGGTTCGGTGCCCAAGACTTCGGCACTGAACGAATATGCCTACACCGAATATTTCGAACCCGTGCTTGAACGCGGCGAAGACATATATTACGTTACCTTTTCGCACAAGATGAGCGCGACGTTCAACGCCATGGACGCGGCAATAGCAAAGCTTAAAGAAAAGTATCCCGAAAGGCGCATAATGACAAAGGACGCCAAAACCATTTCGCTCGGCAGCGGATTCGTTACATACTATGCCGCTTTGAAATACCGCGAGGGCGCGAGCATGGAAGAACTTGACGCATACCTTGACGAGCTTATTCCCCACACCGCCACTTATTTTGCGGTTGAAGACCTTACATATCTGCACCGCGGCGGAAGAATTTCGAGCGCGACGAAGATCGTTGGCGGACTGCTTGGCATCAAGCCCATACTGTACTTTGACGAAGAGGGCAAAATTGTAAGCATCGCCAAAGCGAAGGGCTTTAAAAACGCACTCTCGAAGTTGACCGAGTACATGCGCGAAAAGGGCAGCGAACTGGATAAATACAAGGTGTTCATTCTGCATGCCGACAGCGAAAAGCCGGCGCAGGAATTTGCCGAAAAGTTGAGGAACGAATTCGGCGCGGACGTTGTAGTGCAATCGGTCGGCCCCGTAATAGGCGCGCACTGCGGCCCCGGCACGATAGGGCTTATATTCCACTGCAGCCAGAGATAAAGCAATTATACCACTCCCCTCTCCCCGCACGTTGCGGGGAGATTTTTTTGCGGGCGAATAACGCAGAGGCGCGCTTATTCCTTTAACCGCGTCTTAAATTGAAATTGACAGACTATCGGCCGCATAATAAAATTATTCATGGTATCATGTACTTTTTTTACAATCTTATATTGACAATTTTGCACAATTATATTATAATAATTAACAGTAATGCGGCGTATGCCGCACTACATATGCGCATGAAAAGAGAGGATATGACATGAACAAAAAGCTGGCCGCCGCGCTTGCGCAATGCGGTTTTGAAGTGACGAACAACGCCGCCCGCGGCGTGGTGCAGGGGTTTGAAATGAACGCGGCATACAACGCGCTTGACAACTCTACCCCGCTGACGGTACACATAAGCTGCTATACCGACGACGAGGCAAAGCGCAGGATATGCGACGTTTTCCGCGCAGAGGCTATTAAATTTACGAAGTACAGTTTTACCCCGTACGGATTCGAGCTGGGGCTGAACGACTGGACGGCCGGCAGGCTTGCCGAAAGAATAGGCGCGCTGATAAAATTTGCGACGGATACCCTTAAAGCCAACGGCGCGGCGGGCATCGACTGCTGCCCCGTATGCGGCAAACCGCTTGCGGAGAGCGCGAGCAAGCCGTATGCGATAGGCGACGCGCAGATAACCGTGCACGACAGCTGTATCGGCGACATAAACAAACTTATCGAAAGCGAGAACATCGACTTTGAAAACGCGCCCAACAATTATTTAAAGGGATTTTTGGGTGCGCTGATAGGCGGCGTTGCCGGCGCAGCTTTAAGCGTTTGTATCTACATAATGGGATTTATATCCTCGATAGCGGCGATAATCGCCGTGCTTTTGGGCAGTTTTTTATATAAAAAGTTCGGCGGCAAGCCCACTATAATGATGATAGTTATCGTAAGCGTTACCACTCTTGTTTGCATGGTGGTTTCGATATACGCCACATACATAACCGCGGCGGCCATAAGCGCGGCGCAGCTGGGTTTGGTAATGTCGCCGTTCGAGGCGTTCGGCATAGTTATGTCCGACGCGGAATTTGCAAAAGGGTTCTATGCAGATTTAGGCATGCTGGTACTGTTTACGGTGATTGGCATCGGTCTGATGATATTCGACATGTATAAAGGAATACAAAGGCAAAAGACGATAAAATAAAAAAAATTACAGCGGGGCAAGCGAAAGCTTGCCCCGCTGTAATTTAAAACTTTAAGACAGGCGGCGCGGATTATATCCGCGCCGCGCAAATTTAATTTGAACCGCCGCGCGTTTAGCCCAGCTTTACATGCTTGCGGAGGAACTTGTAGGCGAGCGTGGAAAGCGCGCCCTTCAACTTCCAGGGCAGGCAGTTTAAAAGAATGAACGTGGGCATGCGGCGGATGCGGCGATATAACTTTATATCCCTCTCCTTTAAATCGCTCCACATTTCGGCAAACAGCTTGCGGCGTTCGGGCGAATCCTTGGCCGTTGTAAAGAAATAGGTGTTGCACATTATTGCGTGGAGATTGTGATACATCTGCTTGCGCAGGGGCTTGCACATGGCCTGCAACTCGTCGTAGGTGTATGAAGAGAGTATCTGCCGCATGCAGCGGATCTGGTTATCGTACCTTTTTACGATATTTTCGATGGTGACCGACTGATCGCTGCGGCCGATGAAATAGCGGTATAAATTTACGTTTAAATAGTACAGCTTTTGCATGTGCGCGATGGGCTGATATGCATACACGTTATCGACATAGAAGGTATGTTCGGGCAGAACCATGCCGACGGCGCGCAGTTTTTGGGTATTGTATGTGAGTGAATGCATTAAAAGCATTTTCCACAGTTTCATCGGCTTTATCTCGTCCCAGCCGAAAAATCTGTTCTGAGGCAGATTTTTTATATAATCGCTTACATAGCTTGTATTGTCGACGACGTGTTCATACACAAAATTTGTGATGTACAGATCGGCCCCCTCGCCGGCGTCGACATGCTGCTTGATGGTTGCCAGCAGCTGTTTAAAAGCTTCGGCGTCAAGCCAGTCGTCGGAGTCGACCACCTTGTAATAGAGACCCGTGGCAAGTTCCAACCCCTTGTTTACGCCCGAACCGTGACCGCCGTTGGGCTTGTTTACGGCACGGACTATTGTGGGATATTTTTGCTGATAAGCCATGGCTATTTCGCCCGTATCGTCGGTGGAACCATCGTTGACGATTATTATTTCGACGTCTTCGCCGCCCACAAGCAGACTTTCGACGCACTTGCTTAAATAGTCGTGAGAATTGTAACTGGGCACTGCTATAGTTAAATACTTCATGTTCTTTCTCCCTGTAAAAACGGTGCGAAGACGCGCCGTTGAAAAATTGACAGCCGCGCCGGAAAATTTTTGCGCGCTTATCCTATATAAATTATACCACCCTTCGCGCTTTAATCATAGCGTTTTTATGCAAAAAAACGGGCGGATATTTAATTTTTTGCAATAAATTATAATATTTAACAAAAAGAGGATTGCCGTTAAGCGCAAAGGCGTTTAACGGCAATCCGATTAAGGAGAAAAAAATGAATTTATAATGAGAAACGTATGGTGTGTAAGCTATCTTTATACCTCCGTCGATCCCCTTTCGGGGGCCGCCCCTTTCGGGGCGGCTTGGGGAGGTTTGGCACGGCATGAGATTGGAGGGGAAAATGCCGCGCCGAAAACATGTTGGAGGTTAATGAAAAAAACTTATTTATTTAAGGATCACTTTTTCTTTTTAGCCTGTTTTGCGGCCTCTTTTTCGGCCTTTATGCGGGCCTTTTCTGCGAGGGCGGCCTGATATTTGGCCTCTTCCTCTTCATAATCGAGCCCCTTCTTTTCGCACATGGCTTTAAGTTCTTCCTTGCGGGCCTCTTCGGCCATGCGGTCGCTCTCCTCTTCCTCCAAGCGCAGACGCTCTTCGGGAGGTATCCATTCAAGCCCGGCGGCCTCGGCTTCGGCCTTCTGGCGTTCGAGGATTATCTGTCTGTCTTCGGGAAGATATTTTTCGACGCCGAAGAACAGAACGACGATTGCGGCAAGGCCATATGCGATCGATTCTATCCAGATGTAGGAAACCACCGAACCGTACGCGCCGATGCTGTTTATACCTGCCACGACGCCCGTTGCAATGGGAACGGAGGCAATGAGGATTGCACTGTATATCGACATGCCGAAGCCGTCGCAGCGGAAACCGTTTTTGGCTTCCATATGGTCGAGACAGTCGGCTATCATTGCAAGGATCATGTAGCCCGCGGGAGCGGAACCGAGGCACTTTAACGCTATGCCGATGGCTGCCACGATGAAGTTATCGTAGAATATGCCAGCAAGTATGCCGCCGACACAGCCGACGGCCATGCCTATGCTTACGACGATGCGCTTGCCGAATTTGTTGCAAAGAGGCGCGACGAACACGATTGCCACGGCCATGGGAACGGCACCGACTATACCCAGCACGCTCATTGCGGCGGCGGGGTCGATTTCGAAGCCGACGAAAGCAGTCATTACGGTATATGACTTCATGGAGGCGTTTTTGATTGCGCCGGCTACCTGATAGAGCAAGTAGAATATTATTGTTACCATGAAGAACTTATCGGTGAACAGAGCCTTGCCCTGTTTTGCCATGGAGGGGCCCTTTTGTTCCTTTGCCTGCAATTCGTCGAGCTGTTCAACCTTTTCCTCGTCGGAGGTGAGGTTGTGGATCATGGTTTCTTCGGTAACTCTTTCACGGGTGAAATAGTATTGAAGCAGACAGCCGATGAATGTGAGCACGCCGACAGCGACGAACACGATGAGATAGCCGTTGGAATCGGGAGTATCCTTTACCCCGCTGGGGAAGGGGCCCGAAAGCATGCCGAACACGATGGGGAACACGATGGAACCCGCGCCCGCGCCGCCGAGGACGGCCATGTTTACGAAGGAGGCAAGCAGGCCGCGCTGTTTGCCGTTTCGGGTGGATACGGGCACGAGCGCGCTGTTTGCGGTGTTATACAGAGGGAACGCCACTGCATAGAACAGGTTGTAAGCTATTACCAGCCACACCATTTTGAAAACGGTGTTTTCCGGCAACGGCTGAATGAACATAAGTATGCTTGCAACGGCGAGGATGACTGCCGAGAAGAGTATCCACGGCCTTGCCTTGCCCGCCCTTGTTTTTGTGCGCTCTATCACCTGCCCCGCAAGCAGGTTGCCGGCAACGATGAGTATTGCCGAGATCATGGGGAAGATGGTTATGAACGCGCGGACGCCTGCGGCGTCGGGGCCTGCCAGTTCGGACGCGAACAACACGCTTTCGAAATACGAAACGAGATAACTGCCGAACAAGTTGTTTGCCAAAAGTCCGCAGAACGGGCCGACGAGATAGCCGATGAGCGACTCGACGGGCTTTACGTTGGCAGACTTGATTTTTGTGGAGAGAAACGGGTTATCGAACACGCTTCTTTTGCCTGCGCTTGCCATAATATTTATTTCGACCCCCTATTACTTTTCCTTTGAAAAGAACATTCCTATTCCCTTGAACAGGTGGCCGTTGAACATCATGAGCAACGCTTCCATCTGACGGCGGGACATACCGCCGAACTTGGCAAGTCCGCGCACGGGCTGATGCACCATACCCATCGTGAGGGTATTGGCCATCGTTTTTTGGCCTATCGCCCACATAAAGTCGCGGGCGAATATTATTGCATGGCCGAACAGCCTGCCCACCCAGCGGCGGGAGTAACGAAGGTCTGCAACGGTGCAGTTTTCGTCAATGACCATGCGGTTCTTTTTGTAGAATTCGTACTTCGAAGGAGGTATCTCCCTGCCGAGCACGGCTTTGAATTCGGCGTCGCCGACATTGGCGACTTTGCCCGAATAGTAGCTGGGTATGGCCAGCTTGTCATAGCCGAAATCGGTGGCGTTGCCTTCGATCTCTATGCTGTCCTTCAAACGGATGTCTTCGGACGACGCGCCGATGTGGATCTCGTAAGTGCCGCCTTCGATCTGCCATTCGCCCGCCTTGGGATTGAACGAACGGAACGTGTAGGAATCGAAGGGGATTTCGACGGTCGCGCTTTCGCCGGCCTTTAAGAACACCTTTTTAAAGCCTTTAAGCTCTCTGAGCGGGCGATAGATTGCGCTGTCGGGTTTGGATATGTAGAGCTGGGCGGCTTCGGCGCCGTCGACGTCGCCGGAGTTGGTTATGGTGAAGGTTGCGCCGCTTTCGGTTAATGTGAGATCGGAATAGTCGAACTTTGTATACGAAAGACCGTAGCCGAAGGGATAATTTACCTTTACGCCCGCCGTGAGATAGTAGCGGTAGCCGATGTAGATGCTTTCGCGGTATTCAACCGTGCGGCCGAGGCCGGGGAAACGGCTGGCGGAGGAGCAGTCTTCGTATCTTACGGGATAGCTTTCGGCAAGTTTACCCGAAGGATTCACTTTGCCGGTGAGCACGTTGAGAAGAGCGGGAACGCCCGCCTGTCCGCCGAGGTAGGCATGGACGAGGGCGTTGGCGTCGTTTACGACGTCGAGTTCGACGGCACTGCCGCAGAAGAGAACGACGACGACCTTTTTGCCCAGCTTATACAGCTGCTTTAACAGCGCGAGCTGATTTTCGGGCAGCTTCATATTCTGTCTGTCGAGGCCCTCTGCCTCCCTTACTTCATCGAGGCCGGCAAAGAATACGACCGTATCGGCCTTTTTTGCGAGTTCGACGGCCTTTTGCGCGAGAGAATCGCTCTTTTGACCGAAACGCTTGAAGCCGGGTTCGTAGCCGATGTAATCTATATCATACTGTTTTACGGAAGTTAAGAAACTTTCGGTTATGGTGGGATTTACGACCGAAGAGCCTGCGCCCTGATAGCGGGGCTTATCGGCAAAGTCGCCCACGAAGCATACCTTGCCGTCCTTTAAAGGCAGGGTACCGTCGTTCTTTAACAGAACTATACATTCCTCGGCGCAGCGGCAGGCAATTTCGTGATGCGCCTTGGCATCGAAGGTCTTTGCGGCCTTTACGACGGCCTCGTTTGTGGTTATGGCGAAATCGATGAGCCTGTCGAGGCATTCGTCGACGACGCTCTCTTCGAGCGAACCGTCTTCGAGAGCCTTGTAGACGTCGTCGGCACCGTAGCGGCAGGCAGGCATTTCGAGCTCGTTGCCGCACTTAACGCCCTCTACTCTGTCGTTGCAGCCGGCCCAGTCGGTTACCACAACGCCGTCGAAACCCCATTCATCGCGCAGGATCTCTTTGAGCAGATGATGGTTTTCGTTGGTGTATGTGCCGTTGAGCTTGTTATAGGAGGACATTATCGCCTTGGAGCCGCCCTCCTTGATGGCGATTTCGAAGGCAGTTAAATAAATTTCGCGCAGGGCGCGTTCGTCTATTATGCTGTCGCTGACCATGCGGCGGACTTCCTGGTTGTTGGCGGCGAAGTGCTTTACGCAGGCGTAGATACCGCTCTTTTGTATGCCGCGGATGCAGCCCGCAGCCATTTTGCCTGCGAGGTAGGGATCTTCGGCATAGTATTCGAAGTTGCGCCCGCACAGCGGATTGCGCTTCATGTTGGTGCCGGGGCCGAGCAACATATTTACGCCCTGCGACACCGCTTCTTTACCCAAAAGCGTGCCGGCGCGTTCGGCGACTTCGGGATTCCAGCTGTTGGCAACGGTTGCCGCGGAGGGCAGACAGGTTGCGTTTAAACTGGGATTGAGGCCGAGGTGGTCGCTGGCGGCGGCCTGTTTTCTGACGCCGCTGGGTCCGTCGGAAAGAGATGCCGCAGGCAGGCCGATTTCGGGAATGGCGAGAGTCGTCCAGAAATCTTTACCCGTGAGAAGGTCTGCCTTTTGGCGGTGGTTAAGTTTTGCAATTAAATCAGAGTATTTCACAGCATTCTCCTCTCTTATTAAATCCTGTAATATATTAACACAAAATAAAATGTTTGCACAGTACTTTTACATAAAACGTTCATTTTAAAGCATAAATTGCTCTTTGTATAGCGATTTGAGACAATTTAAAAGTATAATTTAACATATTTACGCGTCGACGGAGGCATTGTTGGCCAATAAAAACATACAATATCGGTGGAAGAATTGCAATATTTTTAATATATGTTACCATTATAAAACCGACGATATTTTTGCAACCTAAAAATTGCGAAATTTCAGCCGCCGAACACCCGAACGCTTACATTATTATATGTATTAAGCAATTGCGGCCGAATCGCCATACGGATACGGCAAACAAAATATTGCAAAAACGCATACCTTCCGCAATGTACTCAAAAAACAATCATTACGACAAAATATTGCAATACGACCACACGTGTAGGCATTAAAAATACGAAGATATCCCACCCTTATTTTTAAGGAATTCCTTATATAGTGAAATTTTAACGCGCCGCAGGCATTAAAAGTGCCGCAATAAACAATATTATAAGCAAAATTATTAAAGCTTTCATTCCGCCCCTCCTTTACTATTTTGACCATGCATACGCTATAATAATATTACACCGATTGGTGTTATGTCAATAAATTTACTCCGAACGGTGTAAAATATATTATATGTATACAGAGAAATTTGCCGAAAATTTAAGAGAGCTGATAGGCGCGAGAAGCGTGAGTTCGGTGGCCAAGGAGATCGGAATACCGCAGCAGACGCTTACGAGGTATTTGCACTGCCAGCGGGAAATAAAGCTTGAAAACTTGTGCCTTATAGCCGACTACTTCGGCGTGGATTTGGACATTTTGACGGGAAGAAGAGAATTTTGATTTATTATATACGCAAAGGCCGCGGGCAAAAATTTTGCCCGCGGCCTTTTAAAATCGTCGATAAAATAATTTATACGGCAAATGATGATTTCAGTTTACGCCGTATTGCGCGCGATACGCCTTCATTGCGGTAAGGTACTCCTTACCTTCGATTATGCCCTGTTCGATGCAGTCGATTATATCGGCCATGGTGACTATCGAATACACTTTTATGCCGAAGTCGCGCAAAACTTCCTGCACGGCCGAAAGATCGGAATTGAGACCCTTTTCCATACGGTCAACGGATATTACCATGCCGGCAACCTTTACGTTTGCCGTCTGTTCGAGCTTGGGCAAGATCTCGCGCAGGGCCTTGCCAGACGTCATGACGTCTTCGATGATGAGCACCTTTTCGCCGTCGGCAAGCTGTTTGCCCACAAAGAGCCCTCCTTCGCCGTGGTCCTTTACCTCCTTGCGGTCGAAGCAGTAATTTACGTTTATGCCGTGGTTGTTCCAAAGGGACACAGCGGCCGTGACCGCAAGGGGAATGCCCTTGTATGCCGGCCCCACAAGGCAATCGACTTCCACCTTGTGTTCGGCGATGCATGCCGCGTAATATTCGCCCAGCTTTGCAAGCTGTTCGCCCGTTTTATAGTTGCCGGTATTGATGAAATAGGGTGCTATTCTGCCGCTTTTAAGCGTAAACGTGCCGAACTTTAACACCCCGCTTTCCACCATAAATTTTATAAACTGCTGTTTGTATGTGAGAGCCATTTTTAATTTTCTCCTTTGAATGTTTTAAAGAAAGCTACGCTTAAACCACCCAGGCCGCCGGCGCGCTGTTTATCCGTTTAATTTTAAAGTATCGACTATTTCGTTCACGTCGGCAATGCCGTGCGCATCGAGCCAGTCGTTCATTTCGCGTATTATTTCAGGCATCGCGTCCGCGCGCGTGAAGTTTGCCGTGCCAACCTGCACGGCTTTTGCACCTGCGCACATGAATTCGAGGGCGTCGACGCCCGTTGCGATTCCGCCCATGCCTATGACCGGTATCGAAACGGCATGCGCAGCCTCGTATACCATGCGGAGAGCTATGGGTTTGATTCCCGCGCCCGAAACGCCGCCGGTGTTGTTGGCGATGACGGGTTTGCGCCTTTCGAGGTCGATCGCCATGCCCGTGAACGTATTTACAAGCGAGATGCAGTCCGCCCCGCCCTCTTCCGCGGCCGCGGCGTTGACGGGAATGGATTCGACGTTGGGCGAAAGTTTTACGATAAGGGGCGTTTTTGTAAGTTCGGCCTTGGTTATTTGGGTGACTTCCCTGATATTTTGCGGCTTTATGCCGAGGGCCATGCCGCCCGCATGTACGTTGGGACAGGATATGTTCAACTCTACCATGTCGACAAGCCCGTTGAGCCTGCGGCAGATGAGCTTGTAATCTTCGAGCGTGCTGCCGGCAACGTTGGCGATGACCACAACGCCCTTTTCCCTTAAAAAGGGCAGATCTTCGCTTATGAAATGCTCCACGCCCGGATTTTGCAATCCCACGGCGTTTAAAATTACCGAAGAGCCTTCGGCAATTCTGGGCACGGGGTTGCCGAGGCGGGGTTCGAGAGTGGTGCCCTTGGTGGAAACGCCGCCTATTGCCGAAATATCGTACAATTCATCAAATTCCTTGCCGAAACCGTAAGTTCCGCTTGCGGCGATGACGGGGTTTTTGAATTTTACGCCGCAGATGTTTACGTTTAAATTTGCCATAGCTCAATTTTTTTCGTTGTATTCCTTATAAATTTGCTTCAACCGCTCGTTCACTTCCCAGGGGCGGTTGTAATATTTGCCTTTGATAACGCGGCCG
>CALVWU010000010.1 GCA_944367955.1 uncultured Clostridia bacterium | reverse complement strand
CCCGTTATCATGTCGCGCAGCTCCTCGTTGGCGAACAGGTTTATGTAGTTTTCAAACGAAAACGCGCCTATGCCCGCACCGACTATTGTTGCATCGGTAAAAGAGTACACTGCAAGCACTAAAATAGGGATATATATGAAACATAGTACTATGCATATCCATAAAATCGGGGCGATTTTCTTCATAATACCACCTCTTTGTCGTTTTTGTCGGTGCTGTCGCTGAATCTGTTGGTAATCAAAGTAACTATGAAAATTATCACCAAAAGTATCAGCGAGATCATTGAACCGTTGTTCCAGTCGTATGCGTTGAAGTAACTTCCTATAAGGCTGCCCATTATGTATGTGGAATTATACATCATGTCAAGCACGACATAGTTTGTCATTGAAGGCAGCAGCACCATCGTTATGCCCGAAATTATGCCGGGCAGCGAGAGGGGGAGAGTGATCCTTAAAAATACGCGCCATTTGTTCGCGCCCAGATCCTGCGCGGCTTCAAGCAGGTTTTTATCGAGTTTGGCAAGCGAATTGTATAAAGGAAGGATCATAAACGGCAAAAAGTCGTAAGTCATGCCTATTACCGAATTTACAAACGGAAAGGCGGCAATGTTGCCCTCTATCGCCGTCAATATCTCTTTAAGCGCGGTTATTCTTAAAGTAAAGTTTATCCACATCGGCAGTATGAACAGCATCAAAAGCACATGTTTCTTTTTAAAGTGCGAGCGTGCCAGTACATATGCGGTGGGGTAGGCTATCAGCAGGCACACGAGCGTTGTGGTAACTGCAAGGGCAAAGCTGTACAAAAGCGTTCCCAAAGTGTTTGTGCTTGAAAAGAACGAAACGAAGTTGTCTATCGTAAACTGTCCTTTGCCGTTGGTGAAGGCATAATAAATTATTACGAGCAGCGGAGCTATTACGAATGCTATCAAAAATACGGCATAGGGGATGCACAGCTGCTTTCTGTTAAAGCGCAGTTTCATTTCAGTCCTCCGCGTCGTCGCTGTGTTTCAACGTAAGCTTTATCTTGTCTTTGGGGATGATAAGGCTTACATAGTCGTCCGTGTTCCAAAGGTCGGGGCAGGATAAAACGTAATCTTCCTCGTTCTCCTCGGTTCTTACGATATAGCGGTAGTGGTCGCCCTTGTATATCATCGAAATTATCGTGCCGGTAACGCCGCCCGCATCCTCGTCGTCGCTCATCGTTATGTCGTGTGTATCCACTTCAACGTTTACGGCCGTGCCAGTAAGGTCAAGTTTTTCGCCCTTTGCGGTTATGAGATAGCCTTCGTCGTCGAGGTGTGAACCGGGGTAAAGCTTTGTAACGTCGCATTCGAATTCGCCGTCGCCGAATTTTACCGTATTGTTTTTGGTTATTTCGCCCGTAAAGCGGTTGATCGTGTATACGGGCTTCATAAGGTGTATACCGTCGGGTTCGATCCTCATGCCGATCGTCGAACCGGGTTCGGCGTAGGCCGTGGACTGTATTACGATTTCAAACTTGCCCATTTCAACGGTTATTTCGTAGTGGACGCCCTTGAACACGGTGGAGATAACTTTGCCTTTAAGCTGGCCTTCGCCCGGCTTGCATATTATGATGTCTTCGGGGCGCACTACCACGTCCACAAGCTGGTTAATTTCGTAATCGTCAACGCATTCAAACGTCGCTCCGCAGAATTTAACCTTGAATTTGCCCGTCACCGCGCCGTTAAAGATGTTGCTTTCGCCTATAAAGTCGGCAACGAAGGTGTTTATGGGTTCGTTGTATATCTCGGTGGGGGTGCCTACCTGCTGTATTTCGCCGTCGTTTATAACAACTACTTTGTCCGACATCGTAAGGGCCTCTTCCTGGTCGTGGGTAACATATATAAACGTTATTCCCAGGCGGCGGTGCATGTTTTTAAGCTCTATCTGCATCTCCTTGCGCATTTTAAGGTCGAGTGCGCCCAAAGGCTCGTCCAAAAGCAGTATTTCGGGTTCGTTTACGATTGCTCTCGCTATGGCAATACGTTGCTGCTGTCCGCCCGAAAGGGTGTCGATGCTTCTCTTTTCAAAGCCTTCGAGGTCAACCATCTCCAAGGCCTTTTTTACCTTGCGGTCTATTTCCTTTTTGGTAAGGCGTTCGCGCTTTACATAGCTCTCTCCGGCATCGTTTTTATAGGTGTTGTCCACCCTTTTAAGGCGCAGACCGAAAGCTATGTTTTCGTATACGTTCAGGTGGGGAAAGAGCGCGTACTTTTGGAACACCGTGTTTACAGGCCTCTTGTTGGGGGGGAGGTTTGAAATATCCTCTCCGTTTAACAGTATCTTGCCCGAAGTAGGCAGGTCGAATCCCGCGATCATGCGCAGGGTCGTTGTTTTGCCGCAGCCGGACGGGCCGAGGAATGTAACAAATTCGCCCTTCTTTACCTGAAGGTTAAAGTTATCGACGGCGATCGTTTCGTCGTCGAACACTTTTTTAACGTCGATAAGTTCGATGATGTAGGGGGTGTTGGTCATAGCGATTTATCTCCTTAAAAGTTGGGCGGCGTCGATATCCATAAAAATTTGGCGTTCGTCTTGCCGCAATTGGTAATTTTGTGCGATTTGTCCGCTGTATAATAAAAGGTTTCGCCCTTTTTGCAGATGTAATTGTTTTTGCCGAGTTCTATGCGTATGCGTCCTTCAAGAACAAAGCCGAACTCTTCGCCGTCATGGGGAAAATCTACGGCCGTTGAAGCTCCGGCCATCAGTTCGACGAGCACCGGTTCCATCTCGTTTTTCTGCGCGTTCGGTATTATCCATTTAAGCAGCATGCCGTCTTCGCGCTTTTCTATAAAGTCGTCGGCCGAAAAAACCACCCGCGCGTCGTCCTCTTTTTTAAAAAATTCGGCAAGATCGGTGCCCAGCGCGGCAAGGATGTCGCGCAGGGTAGATATAGAGGGGGAGGTTAAATCGTTTTCAAGCTGCGAAATATACCCCTTGGTCAGTTCGCATCTGTCCGCAAGTTCGGCCTGCGAAAGGTTCAGTTGCAGTCGCAGTCTCTTAATTTTTGCTCCTATATCCATAAATAAATTACCTTAAATAATATACTTTTCAAGCTGTTCGCAGAGGCGGCTTTTTTTAAAGTTGTAAACTTTTTGTTTACAATATCTAAACGGTTAGAAATTTTAAACAAAAAGTTTAATAATATCAAACGCGATAGATTATAATATTATTTTTTTTTGCTGTCAATATTTTTTATAAGCATAAAAAAATATTCTAATTATGGTAATTATTTTCACGCATTTGTCACAATAAGTAAAATATTATCAGTAAATAAGTTAAATTAAATTATCGGTGCCGCGGTTTTTCTCGACCCGAAGAGTCGCCGCTTTATTGATTTTTGCTTTTATATAAAGTATAATACAATTATGGATTATTCGGATGTATATATAAAATTTGCAAAACGCCGCTCGCTGCTCGTCTGTCGCGGCAGTCCGTGCATGGCCGAACTCGACGCCCGTCTGGATACATGCGGGCGCAAAGCCGCCGTGTTGTGGGCTCTTAATGTGGTGCAGTCTCCCGTCGAACGTTTAAAGGATTATTTTCCGGGCGACGGCCGTTTTGAAGAAACTGTCGCGTTAAGCCGTCTTTGGGCGGAGGGAAAAATTAAAATGCCCGCCGCGCGGCGGGCCATACTCCGCGCTCACGCTGCGGCCAAGCAGACAAACGACATCGTTGCAAAATCCCTGTGTCACGCCGTGGGACAGGCGTGTTCGGCCGTTCACACGCCGCGCCATGCCGTCGGGCTGGCTTTTTACGAGCTTACGGCAATGGCCTATTCGTGCGGAATGGAGAATTTTGAGGACGGGGCCGATAAAAAGATCTGTTGTTATCTCGCGCTGCTCGATATAGCGGAGGAGGAAGCAAAAAAATCCCGCCCTTGGGCGTCGTTTATAAAAAACTGACGGCGGGCGGGAATATTTCGGGAAATCAATTTTTGGTGTCGGATTTTAAGCACGAAATTAAGGCGGACGATTTTCGTCCGCCTTTTTGCATTCAAAAGTTAAAATTTTAAGTGTTTATGCCATAGCGTTGAGCTTTTTAGCAAGGCCCGACTTCTTATTTGCAGCCGTGTTCTTCTTGTAAACGCCCTTGGTGACTGCGCCGTCGATGAGGGAGCATACGGAAGGGAACATTTCGGTTGCGGCGGCCTTGTCGCCCGATTCAACCAGCGCGAGGAATTTTTTAACAGCCGTCTTAACTTCGGATTTAATCATCTTGTTCTGCGCGGTCTTCTTTTCGATAACAAGGGTACGCTTTTTGGCGGATTTAATATTAGGCACTTTTATCTCTCCTTTTGGAAAAAATATATTCAACTGAAATCTTTTGTAATTCTATCATAAAATTGCATACTTGTAAACTGTTTTTTGCGCGCTTTTTCAATTTTTTTAATATATTTTTTGTAATGCAAAGTATTAATATTAATATGTGTATGTCAAACTATCGCGGGGCGCGCGAACGGGCGGTATGCGTGTTCGACAGCGGTATAGGCGGCCTCGGTTTGCTCGCCGCCTGCGCAAAGGCGTGTCCGCATACTTCGTTTATATATTTTGCCGACAATTATAATGTGCCTTACGGCGGCCGTCCCGCAGAAAAAATCAAATCGCTCGCGTTGTCCGCGTTCGAACGCATCGCGGCGATCGAACCTGCGGCGGCTGTTGTGGCCTGCAATACTGTAACCGCCGTATGTATAGACGAACTTCGCAAAAAGTATCCCTTTCCCGTTGTCGGTATACAGCCCGCCGTAAAACAGGCGGTCGCGGCCGTGCCGGGTGAGTGTCTCGTTCTCGCCACGCCTGCAACGGTAAAAAGCCGTTCGTTCGCCGATCTGTGTGAAAGGTGGGGGCAAGGCAGAGTAAGGGCGGCTGGGTGCGAAGGGCTGGCTGCGTACATCGAATCGCACATCTGCGACTATCCCGATATCGACGTATCCCCCTTGCTTCCGGCTGCTTCGCCTTGCAGCGTCGTGCTGGGGTGTACCCACTATGCGTTTGCGGCAAAATGTATAGCCGGAACTTATTCGGTTCCTGTTTTCGATGGTATTTTAGGGACGGCTGACCACTTGCGTACACTTTTAGAAAAAGAGCAAAATATTTGTTTAAATAATCAAAAAATTGAGTTTTTGGGTGGTGATTTTTTAAAAAATGCTAAGATATATAGTAGTTTATTTGGTGATTATAACAAATAAAATTTTGGTAAATTAATCAAGTCACTAAAAATATTAAAAAAATTTTAAAAAAATTGTGTTTGGTGGTTGACAGTGGGCAAAGTATATGGTATCATTAAATCACTTAGTTTAAAAGGGTAAAAGACATGGCAAAGTTCACGGGTGAGTATTTCCATCAGCTCGACGCTAAAAACAGAATACGCATCCCCGCAAAGTTCAGAAAAGAGCTTGGCGACGAATATTACTTTGCCTACGGCACAAACCACTGCATCTTTGTTTTCACCAAAGAGAAGATGGATGAATATCTCGACCAGCTTTCCCAGGTAAAAATTTCGGATCTCGAAGCGCAGCGTCGGCTTAGGATGTTTGCAAGAACGTGTGTGCAGGTAGAGGAGGATAACCAGGGAAGAGTGGTTTTAAGTCCCGAATTCAGGCGTCACGCACTTCTCGGCGCGGGCGATAAGGATCTCGTCGTCAGCGGCGCGGTCAACCGCATCGAGATATGGAACAAGCGGGTTTACGACGAGTACAACGCCGGCTTCGAAGACGACTATGACAAGTTGTTCTCGCAGCTCGATATATAATGGAAACTTTTTCGCATATTCCCGTAATGCTCGAAGAGTGCATGCAGGGCCTCAACGTCCGCGACGGCGGAATATATTTCGACGGCACGGTGGGCGGAGGCAACCACTCTTACGAAATTTTAAAGCGTTCGTCGCCTTCCGGAAGGCTGATAGCCACCGACCGCGATGACGACGCGATAGCCGCGGCAACGCAAAAGCTGTCGCCTTTTAAGGGGCGGTTTCAGATATTCAAATCCGATTATAAAGATTACGCCGATGTTTTCGGTGCGGCCGGCGTCGATAAGGTGGACGGCATTCTGCTTGATTTCGGGGTATCAAGCTATCAGCTCGATACGGCCGAAAGGGGATTTTCCTATATGAAGAAAGAGGCTCCCCTCGACATGAGAATGGACAGAACCGATCCGTTTACGGCCGAAACTCTTTTAAATACATATTCCCGACAGGAAATAACCCGCATACTTCGCGACTACGGCGAAGAGCGTTTCGCGCCGCAGATAGCGGAGCGGATAGTCAAAACACGTTCGCAACACCCGATAAAGACGTGCGGAGACTTTGTAGAAATAATCGAAAGCGTCATTCCTAAAAAATTCCAGCAGAACGGCCCTGCGGCAAGAAAAAGCTTTCAGGCCGTGCGCATAGCCGTCAACGGCGAGCTTGAAGGACTGTACGACTGTGTTGTAGGCCTTACCCGAAGGCTTAAAAGCGGTGGAAGGATAGCCATTTTAACTTTCCATTCGCTTGAAGACAGAATAGTCAAGCAGGCGTTCGCCCGGCTTGAAGCCGATTGCGTTTGCCCTAAAACGCTGCCGGTTTGCGTGTGCGGAAAGAAGAAAGAGATCGACGTGATAACAAAAAAACCCACGGTCGCCACGGTACGCGAAATGGCGATAAATTCGCGCTCAAAATGTGCAAAATTGAGAATAGCGCAAAAAATTTAGCAAAATTGCGATAAGGAGAGAAAGACAATGGCAGTCGCAACACCCGTACTCGAAAGACAAACATTGCAAATACAAAAGCAGGCCGAATTGACTGCGGACGAATTACACAACGCGCAGATCAAAGAAAATTATAAAAGGCTTATCAACCCCGAACTTTCTATAAACGAAGTGAGGGGCAGGGTAGTTGCGCCCGAAAAACAGCCCGAACCCGCCGTGCAGCCTTCTTCGTTCGAAGCGCGCCGTGCAAGCATTTTGCAGCAGCCTGCGCGTCAGGAACAGCCCGTTCGCCGGTTTGTTTCCGCTCCCGCCGCACAGCCCGTGCGTCAGGCGCAACCCTATCTTGTGACGAATGCGCGCGCCGATGCCGAAATATTCCGTGCGGACAGTGCCGTCAACCGTCGCTTTGCGGCAGCTCCCGAAATGACCGCCGCACCCGCAGACGAGGACGAAAACGAAGATCTTCGCCCCACAAGCACAACCATTCAGTATAAGACGGTAGTCGATAGCGGCAAAAACGCCGTTAAGAGCGCGGCGCACGAAGAAGCTCCCCTTCTTGGCAAGCGCGAAAAGATAATAATCGCCACGTTTATAAGCGTTGTCGTCGCCCTGTTCATACTCGTAATAGTAAATTCGGCCGTAATTGCCGGGCTCAACAGTGAGCTTGCTCTCATGGAGCAGGATGTTACCGCTGCCACTCAAACTCTCGGCGAAGTCGATTCGCTCATAGACGACGCCACGGGTGCGGAAAACATCGCCGAGTTCGCTCAATCACACGGTATGGTTCTCGATTGAGGGGTAAACAGCAATAAAACAGAATAAGTTATTTTCCTTAACGGTTTTACAAAAGAGGTTATTGTCGGTAGCACTGGCAATAACCTTTATTTTTTTCATGATTGCCGCCCGTTATTTTTACGTACAGGTGATTTGGGGCGGCAAACTCGTGCTGCGCGCGGCCGACCAGTGGAACAGAGATATACCGGTAATTGCCGCGCGCGGCCGCATCCTCGACCGCAACGGAGTACAGCTTGTAGGCAATGCCGCAACGTACAGCGTGTTTGTGCGGCCGCGTTCGGTAAGCGATAAAAATTATGCCGCGGCCGTGCTTGCCGGTGTCCTCAATGCGGACGAAGGCGAAATTTTGAAAAAAATATCCGCCTCAGACCGCTCGGAAGTGACGGTTGCGAGGCAGGTGGAGCGTGACAGGATAACCGAGCTTGCCGGCTATGCCCTCGACGGAGTGTATTTCGCCGAGGACAATACGCGTGTTTACGCCTACGGCGACGCCCTGTGTCAGGTGCTCGGCTTTACGTCGAGCGACGGTATGGGGATCTCGGGCATCGAAAAGATGTATGACGGGGTGCTCGGCGGGCAGAACGGCAGCATTTTATATACCACCGACATAGTTGGAAATCAAACCGAGGATACGCGCATTGTTTATAATGCCGCCCGCGACGGCAGCGATATTTCGCTTACCGTCGACATAACTATACAGCTCGCCGCAGAACAGGCGATGAAGGATGTCTGCGTTTCGTCGCAGGCCAAAAGAGCGGCATGCGTCGTCCTCGATCCAAACACTTTTGAAGTGCTTGCCATGGTAAATTATCCTTCATACGATCTTAACGACGTTCCGCGCGACGATCCTGCGACGCTCAACTCGCTCTCGCGCAATACCCTCGTGTGTGACATTTACGAGCCGGGGTCGACTTTTAAAGTGCTTACCGCCGCCGCGAATATTCAGGAGTATCTGAACGGCAACGGCGCGGCGTTTTCGCCCACATATATTTTTAACGGCAGTCGTACGCGCTCCGTCGACGGTACGACGGTAAGATGTTGGTCGGATCATGCCAACGGCAAACATTCCAATCAGACTCTCGCCGACGCGCTGAACAACAGCTGCAATCCGTGTTTTACCGATATTGCCCTTGCGCTCGGCACACAAACATTTTACGACTATCTCTCGGCGTTCGGCCTGGGTAACGTTACGGGTATAGATTTTGCCGGCGAAGCACTCGGCATGCTTGTGCCACAGTCGCTTGTGCGCGACTGCGATCTCGCCCGCATCGGGTTCGGTCAAACGGTGGCGGTAACCGCATTGCAGCTCGCCTGTGCGGTGGCCGCGGCGGTCAACGGCGGAAACTATTACGTTCCATCGCTGTTAAAGGGCGTGGTTGCCGAAGACGGAGTAAAAGAGGTGACGCCCGTGCTGAAAAACAGGGTGATAAGCGGGGAGGCTTCGGCCATGCTCAGGCAGATGCTCGAAGGCGTGGTAAGGGAAGGTAGCGGCAAAAACGCCTATATAGAGGGGTATCGCGTGGGCGGCAAAACGGGCACCGCGCAAAAATATGAAAACGGCGGCGTGGCGTCGGGCAAATACGTTTCGTCGTTTGTCGGCTTTTTCCCGGCGGACGCGCCGCGTTACCTCGCGCTCGTCATCGTTGACGAACCGCAGGGCGCGTATTACGGCAGCGTTGTTGCCGCGCCTGCGGCCAAGGCACTGTTCGAAGATATAATCGCGGTAAAAAACATACTGCCGTATGAATAGAATTTTGTTTCGGGGGTAATGATGAAACTCTGTCAATTGCTTGACTGCATCGAATACGAAAAAATCAAGGGCGACGTGCGCGTGGAGGTTTCGGGCATAAGTACCGACAGCAGACGCATGCTCGGCGGAGAGGTGTTTGTGTGTTACGAAGGCGTCAGCTGCGATTCGCACGACTTTGTCGCGGACGCCTGCCGCAGGGGTGCGTGCGCCGTAGTCTGTCGTCGGGAACTCGACATCGATGTTCCGCAGATAATAGTAAAGGACGGCAGGGCGGCCGTTGCGCCGCTCGCCCGCGCGTTTTACGGCTGTCCCGATAAAAAATTAAAGATTGTCGGTGTTACGGGAACGAACGGAAAAACCACAACAACCTATATGTTGAAAAGCATATTCGACGCTGCGGGGGCAAATACGGCCGTTATAGGTACGCTCGGCGTGGCGTACGGCGATAAGTTTGTTTCGCCCGAACTCACCACGCCCGACCCCGTGTTTTTGTATTCTGTTCTTGCCGATATGGTAGCTTGCGGGGTGGAGTATGTGTTTATGGAAGTTTCCGCGCACGCGCTGTACTTCGATAAGGTTGCCGGCATAAATTTCGCGGCGGGCGTGTTTACAAACCTCACGCGCGATCATCTCGATTTTTTTGCCGACATGGATTCCTATGCGGCGGCAAAGGCAAAACTGTTCAAGGGCGGCCGATGCGCTCTGGCAGTGGTAAATTCCGACGATGCTTTTTCAAACGGCATTGTCTCGGTATGCAAAAATGTTTTAAGTTACGGGTTGGATAATCCCGCCGATACGTTTGCCGTCGACATACGTCAAAATATCCAAGGTTCGGATTTTGTGATAAACGCAAGCGATGAGCTGTATGATATTCATATCAACATGCCGGGGCTGCACAATGTTTACAATGCGTTGGCCGCCGCGACGTGCGCCCGCGCCATGGGTGTAAAGATGAGCGATATAGCCCGCGGCCTCTCCGCGCTTAAAGGTGTTTCGGGCAGACTCGAAAGGGCGGCTTCGTTTAACGGGGCAGATATTTTTGTCGATTATGCGCATACGCCCGACGGGTTGGAAAAGTCGCTCTCATGCCTCAAAGAATTGTGCCGCGGCAAGCTTTACTGTTTGTTCGGCTGCGGCGGCAACCGTGACGCTGATAAGCGGCCGATGATGGGGGAAGCCGCGGGGAAGCATGCCGATTTTATAATAGTAACTTCGGATAATCCCCGCTTTGAAGACGCTTACGACATCATAGCCCGGATAGAGCCGGGCATTCAAAAGACGGGTACGCCGTACGTTACGGTAAGCGACAGGGAAATGGCCACCGAATATGCCGTAAACCTTTTAAAGGAGGGCGATATTCTGCTCGTCGCAGGCAAGGGCGGCGAAAACTATCAGGAGATAATGGGTATAAAACACAGCTATAACGACAATACGATAATAAAAAAGATATTGGAAAGTTTAAAGTGAAATACCTTAATTGCGTACTTGCCTCGTTTGCGCTGTGTTTTGTTCTTACCGCCGCGCTGCTTCCTTTGTTAAAGCGGCTTAAAGCGGGGCAATACATTCTTTCGTATGTAAAGGAACACGCTTACAAGGGCGGAACGCCCACAATGGGCGGACTGGGTTTTGTTGCGGCCGCGCTCGCATGTACTTTCGCGTTTGAGGGGTTCGGCAGCAATAAAACCAATTTTACCCTTGTCATCACGGCGGGATTTGCCGTTGTGGGATTCCTCGACGACTATTTAAAGCTGCGCCGCCGCGAAAACGAGGGGCTAAAACCCTATCAAAAGATAATATTCCAGCTTGCCATCGCTGCTGCGGCGGCAACCTATTGCTATGTAAACGACATAACTTTTCTGTTTATTCCTTTCGGCGGAGGGATAGGGTGGCAGGCGGGGTGGTTTATCATCCCCGTTGCCGCGTTTGCGTTTGTGGCTACCGTCAACTGCGTAAACCTCACCGACGGGCTGGACGGTCTGGCGGGCGGCTCGTCGCTCGCCTGCATTGCATCGCTCGGCGTAATTCTCGTGCAGACTTATGCAGAGGGTGCAACGGCCGCGTTTTGCATGGTGGGTGCGCTGGCGGCGTTTCTGCTGTTCAACTGCAATAAAGCTTCACTGTTCATGGGCGATACCGGCTCGCTCGCACTCGGCGGACTCATCGCAGGCCTTGCTGTGTTTTCGGGCAACGCGCTGTATATACCCGTGCTCGGAATAATGTTTGTGGTATCCGGCATATCCGTTATAGTTCAGGTAATATATTATAAGCGTACCGGCAGAAGGGTGTTTTTAATGGCTCCCGTCCATCACCATTTTCAGATGAAGGGATTCAGCGAAAGCAAAATAGCGTATGCCTATTTTGTAATAACCGCCCTTGTCGGTATACTTTGCATTATGTTTGTGTGAGGCGGTATGTATTTTAAAGGTCAGAATTTTTTGGTTGCGGGCATATCCGGTTCGGGCAGAAGCGCGGCCCGCTTTTTGCTTGCCCGCGGTGCAAAAGTGTTTGTGTACGATGATTTTATAAATGCCGACGTCCGTTCGTCCATCGACGAACTCGTCGCGCTCGGCGCAAAAGAGGTGACGGCGGCCGAATATGAAGAGTGCGTTGAAAAGTGCGACGTGCTGGTGCTCAGTCCGGGCATTCCGATTGATAATCCTCTTCCTGTCGCGTTCAGACGGGCGGGCAAGCTTATTACCGGAGAGGAGGAACTGGCCTGTCATTATCTGCGCGCCACGTCCGTGGCCGTGACTGGTACAAATGGAAAGACGACTACGGTTTCCATGCTTGCGCAGATGTTGTCCGATTGCGGCGTGCGGGCGTTTCCGTGCGGAAACTTCGGCGAACCTACTCTCGACCTCGTCGACAAGTGCTCTTACGACGACTTTGCGGTGATGGAAATTTCTTCGTTTCAGCTCGAAACGCTGTTTTCGCTCCGTCCGCATGTGGCCGTGGTTACCAATATAACCGAAGACCATCTCAACAGGCACTACAACATGGAAAATTATGTCTATTTAAAGAGCAAGCTGGTGCGAGGATTGCGCGAAAGCGAGTATGCCGTATTGAACTACGACGACGAGCGCGTAAGAGGCTTTTCTTCGCTGACGCGGGCAAAGGTGGTATATTTTTCTGCGCGCAGGCAGGTGGAAGGGGCTTATGTTCAGGACGGATGCGTATACTTTATGGGTCAAAGGCTGTTTGCCTGCTCCGACATGGCGATAGGCGGCGGACACAACGTATACAACGCTCTCGCCTGCGCCGCGGTTGGCGGTATCCTCGGACTCGACGGCGAAGTCGTCGCCCGTTCGCTGTGCGCGTTTAAGGGGGTCAGACACCGCATCGAGGTAGTCGGCGAAATCGACGGCGTAACTTACATAGACGACAGCAAAGCCACAAACGTCGACGCCGCGTTAAAAGCCGTGCAGAGCATGTCGTCATCAACCGTCATTCTGCTCGGCGGTAAGGATAAGGGGTATGATTTTAAGCGGCTGTTCGAAGGTTTGAACGAAAGCTCGGTCGTTCACGCCGTTCTCTACGGAGAGGCCCGTTACAAGCTGCTTGACGCTGCCATTCAAAGCGGCTTTTCCTCGTTTTCGCTGTGCGAACGTTTCGACGACGCGGTAAAATTGGCGCGCAGTTCGGCAAGGAGCGGGCAGTGTGTGCTGCTCAGCCCCGCCTGTTCGAGTTTCGACGAGTTTTCGGGCTATGAACAGCGCGGTGAAAGATTTATAGAGCTGGTCGGAAGTTTTGAAAACGTTGTATAGCGTCCGCCGTATCTTGGGCAGTGCGGCGTATTGCCGCCCGCGCGGAGATATAGCCATCCTTGCGTGTACGCTCGGCATGGCGGCGTTCGGCTGCATAATGATATATTCCGCAAGCTCGTATGTTGCCGAAGTTCAGTACGGAGATCCCTTTTACTTCGTCGAAAAACAGCTCGTCGGCGTGGTTTTCGGCACGGTTGCGATGTTTGCGGCCGCGATGTTCCCTTACGGCCGTCTGATAAAATTAAAAATTCCGCTCGCCGTGTTGTCCGTGGCGTTGCTCGCCCTCGTGTTCGTGCCCGGCGTGGGGGTAACTAATTACGGCGCGACCCGGTGGATAGGCGTGGGGCCGGTGACCATACAACCGTCCGAAATTGCAAAGTACGCCTTCGTCCTTTTCGCGGCCGCGCATTTTTCAAAAAATTACAGGCGGGCGCGCAGTATACGCGGCGTTCTGCCCGTGCTTGCGTTCGGTATCGTTATCTGCCTTCTCATAATAGCCGAACCCAATATGTCCATCACCATGTGCGTCGGACTTCTCATGCTTGCCGTTGTGTTTTTAAGCGGAACCAACTTAAAAACTTTTGCGGCAATGCTCGTGCCTTTTGTTATTGCCGTACCCGTGCTCATCATCGCCGAACCGTACCGGCTGCAAAGACTTAGCGCGTTTCTCGATCCGTGGTCGTCGCCCAAGGATGAGGGCTATCAGCTGATACAGTCGCTCTACGCGCTCGGCAACGGCGGATTGTTCGGCGTGGGGATTGGAAATTCCACTCAAAAATATCGTTTTTTGCCCTTTGCCGAAAGCGATTTTATTCTGTCGATCATGGGTGAAGAACTGGGGTTTATAGGGCTTGCGATCTTTTTCGGAGCATGCCTTTTTATTATCTGGCGCGGCATTGCTATCGCCCGCAGATGCGGCGACCCGTTCGGCTATCTTCTTGCCGCGGGCATAACGCTCGTATACGGCATTCAGGTAATAATAAACGCGCTTGTCGTGGGCGGTGCCATACCGCCGACAGGACTGCCGCTTCCGCTTGTAAGCAGCGGTAATACTTCGCTTATCATAACGATGGCTTCGATGGGGGTATTGTATAACATTTCGCGCGGAGAACGTGCGGTTCCGCACAACGCGGCGCAAAAAGCCATATAATAAAGTAAGCAGCCCGAAAAAGAGCTTTTGCGTTCGGGCTGTTCGGCATTTTATACAATACGGAGCTGATATGGATAAGTACATTATAAGCGGCGGCGGGCGGCTGTGCGGCCGGCTGCGCGTTCAGACGGCAAAAAACTCCGTGCTGCCCATACTCGCGGCGGCCGTCCTCACCGACGAGCCGGTTGCGGTGTGCAACGTGCCCGATATAACCGACGTTAAAAACATGGTAAAGATTTTAAGCTGTCTAGGCTGTAAAATATCGTACCGCGGGCAGGATGTCGTTATAGACAGCTCTTGCTGCGACAGCTGCGAGATTCCCCGCGCGCTCGCACACGAATTGCGTTCGTCGGTGTTTTTGCTCGGTTCCGTCATCTCGCGTTTTCGCAGGGCAAAGATAGCATACCCCGGCGGATGCGATATAGGGCTTCGCCCGGTAGATCTGCACCTTACGGGGCTGAAAAGGCTGGGTGTGGATATTTCCGAGTGCAACGGTTACATAACTTGCAGCTGTCAAAAGCTTACGGGTAACGAAATAATGCTCGATTGTCCCAGCGTGGGTGCAACCGAAAACATAATGCTGGCCGCGGTAAAGGCGGAGGGTACCACGGTTATAAAAAATGCTGCCCGCGAACCCGAAATCGAGGACGTGCAAAATTTTTTAAACTTTTTGGGTGCGAAAATAAAGGGTGCCGGCACGGGCACCGTAGTCATCGAGGGAGTAAAAAAACTGGGCGGCGGCGACTATCAGCCCATTGCCGACAGAATAGAGGCGGGAACATTTCTTATCGCTGTCGCCATGTGCGGGGGAGAGATGGAGCTCGGCGGAATAAACGCCGAAAATTTAAGCTCTCTTTTACATAAACTTAGGGAAAACGGTTGCAAACTGCGCATAAAAAATGATAAAATATATATACGAAGCGATAGACGGCCCGTGGCGGTAAAGAGCGTAGAAACCCAGCCTTATCCGGGATTTCCCACCGATCTGCAGGCGCAGATGACTGCTCTGTGCTGTGTATGCGCAGGCAATTCCATAGTCACCGAAAATCTGTTTGAAACGCGCTTTAAGTATGTGCCCGAATTAAAAAAAATGGGTGCGGATATAACCGTTATCGACCGCACGGCTTTCGTGCGCGGGGTCGAAAGATTGAAAGGCGCGGTTACGGTGGCGCACGATCTGCGCGGCGGCGCGGCTCTCGTAATAGCCGCGCTCGCGGCCGAAGGCGAAAGCGAAGTTTTGGATATTTCGCATATCGACAGGGGCTATGCCGGCTTCGAATATAAATTGCGCGCGCTCGGTGCAAAAATCAGGCGCGTAAGTACATAATAATATCATGAACGGTTACATAAGAAAGGCGGTATTCATAATTTTGGCCCTCGTGTTCGTCGTTGCGGCGGTCATCTGTTTCGGAGTTATAACTTCGGTGCGCAACGTCAATGTGGAGTATATTTATTATTCCGACAGAGGCAACGAGGAGTACGAACTCGCGCTCGGCAGGCTCAACGGGCTTAAAGGCTCAACGCTGATGTCGCTCGGCGACGACGACGTTTATGCCTGTGTGCAGGGACAGAATATAAATATTAAAAGCTATGAAAAAGTTTTCCCCTGCACTTTGAACGTCGTGCTGTGCGAGCGGCTCGAACAGTATGCCCGTCCCGACGGTAATGGCGGATACGACGTGTATGACATAAACGGAGTATACATGGGCACGAGAAGCAGCAACGTGAATCCCGCAGACGACAGTCCCAACGTGCTGTTGGAGGTGGAGGACGAGGATTTCGATGCGGCTGTGGCCATCTGCGGTTGGGTTAAGGAGTATTTCGGCTCGTTGCGCAACCTTGTAAATAAGGTCACAAAGCAGTACGACGCCATAACGGAAACAAGCAGAATAACGCTTTCGCTGTACAGCGGTCTGAATATCGTATTGGTCGATTACGAAGATTTTACCGAAAGCAAAGTGTCCGCCGCGGCCGAGGTGTTTTTATCTCTTTCCGACAGCCAAAAACTGCGCGGCAGCATATATTCGGTAAACCCCGGCGATAGCCAGTCAAAGGTTTCGGCCTATTACAACGCGCTCATCTGAATGGTTAAGCCATATGCGCACGGCAATTTAATAAATTATGCGGCTTAATTTATTGTTAAGCCGCTTTTTTTGCGTCAATGTGTTGACATTTTATAAACATTATTATATAATGAATCCATAAATGCGCGTAAGGGGCGCATATGCGTTAGGTAAAGGTATAAAAGTGCGTAATAAAAGCGTGGCGGTATTGGATATCCGTTCATCCGAAGTGTGTGCTGCGGTGGGTGAAAGGGGTGTAAACAATACTTTCGTAATCAAAAGTAAATACAGCTGCGGATACGAAGGTTTTGCCGACGGCGAGCTTTTAGACGTCGCTTCGTTCAACGCTGCGTTGCGCGACGTCGTTTCGGCAACGCTTGCGGCCGCGGGTGAAAAAATAACCCGTTTTCATGTGGGGATTCCCGGCGAATTTTTGCGCACCTTGGTGACCGATAACGTTATTTCGTTTCCCGAACGCCGGCGCATCAGACAATCGCATGTGCAAGCCGTAACCTCGATGTCTCGGCCGGCAGACGGCGGAGGGTACTCTGTTGTCGAAAGCAGTCCCGTGTATTATGTGCTTTCCGATAAGCGCAGGGTGGTAGATCCCGAAGGCTGCCTTTCCGACAGTCTGCGCGCCAGAATAAGCTGGTTTTTGTGCAAGGATTCTTTTGCCGAATGCGTCCGCATCGCCTTCGGCGGGATGGGTGTAACCTCTCTTGCCTTTGTGCCTTCGCCTCTGGCACAGGGTAATTACCTTTTTGAACCGCAGGAGCGCGATCTTTACGCCGCGCTCTTCGATATGGGCTATATTTCGTCCACATACAGCGTGGTGTGCGGCAACGGCGTTGTGTTCAGCCAATCGTTTTCGGTGGGTACGGGTCACATAGCCGCGCTTTTGATGGACGAGCTTAAAATTCCCTACGAAGTCGCGGTGGGATTTTTGGGTAAAGTAAATTTAAACGCTAAGGAGCGGCTTACTTCAAAACAAGAGATAAAATATCGCGACAAGCTGTATTCGTTTTCAACGGCGTCCCTGCGCGACGTTATCCGCGAAGGGCTGGACGGCGTGTGCGAAATGATAGAGGAGTGCAGGCACGCCTTTGCCGAAAAGGATATGTCGGGCAGGCCTCTGTACGTTACCGGCGACGCGATAAAAACCATACGCGGCACGGCGGAACATCTTTCAAACCGCCTCGAATGCGCGGTCAACGTCATCGCGCCCCGGCTGCCGTATTACGATAAACCTGCATTTTCCTCGCTGTTTAGTCTGCTCGACGCGGCTATCGGCGCAAAATAATAATCAATCGAACGCTCGGCGCGAAGATTTCGTTCGCGCATAAACGGAGGTTTTAAAATGTTTAACGATCAGGCAATAAACAACATATCGGGCAAAGCCAAAATAAAGGTCATCGGCGTCGGCGGTGCCGGCAACAACGCCGTAAACCGTATGCTTGAAGCCAATATAACCTGTGCTGAGTATATTGTCGTAAATACCGACAGTCAGATACTCGCGCTTTCGCCCTGCCAAAACAAGGTGCAGATAGGCAGCCAGCTCACTAAGGGCCTCGGCGCGGGTGCCGATCCCGACATCGGCAGAGCCGCCGCTGAGGAGAGCAAGGATGTTTTAACCGACCTTATCAAGGGTACCGACTTATTGTTCATAACCGCCGGCATGGGCGGCGGCACCGGTACGGGCGCGGCTCCCGTTATTGCAAAGATTGCAAGGGATATGAAGATCCTCACGGTTGCTATCGTAACCGAACCTTTTGCTTTTGAGGGCAAAAAGAGGATGGAAAATACCGCAAAGGGCCTTGAAAATCTTAAAAAATACGTCGATACTCTCGTTGTTATTCCCAACGACAAGATAAGAACGGTAGTGCAGAAGAATACGCCCATGGTCGAAGCTCTGCGCGTTGCCGATGAAATTTTAAAGCAGGGCATAAAGGGTATTGCCGAACTCATCGTAAATCCCGCACTCATAAATCTTGATTTCGCCGATGTTAAAACCGTGCTCAAAGACAAGGGTATCGCGCATCTCGGCGTAGGCGTCGCCAAGGGCGATAACAGAATAATCGAAGCTGTGCGCGTTGCGGTCAATTGCCCTCTGCTCGTAACTACAATCGAGGGGGCGCGCGGCGTAATCCTCAATGTCGTCGGCGGTACCGATCTCACTTTCGACGAGGTTGCCGACGCCGCCGAACTTGTCCGCAGCGTTGTAGACGCTTCCGCAAACATAATCTTCGGTGCGCGCATCGATCCCAATGTTCAGGACGAAGTTGAAATAACCGTAATAGCTACCGGCTTCCCCGGTTTCGACAACAAAAAAGAGGAAGATTCTCAAAAGGGCTTTTCGGCAGGCAGGCTGTTTTCAAGCCAGAACACCGGCAACCGCATGCCCATAAATAACGATCCCTATTTCGGTCAGCGTCAGCAGGCTCAACAGCCGCTCGTTCAGCCCCGTCAGACTCAGCAGGTGCTCTATCCGCAGCAGCCCGCGGTAATGCCCGCCGCGCAAAATAATGTGCAGGGCATGCAGGGTATGCCCAATAATATGCAGGGCGTTCAGCAGCCCGCAATGGCTCAGCCCGTATATGCTCAACCTGCTCAGCAGGCACAGCCTCAGCAGCCTGCGTACAACCAGCAGGCATACGGCGGACAACAGTATGCGCAGCCTGGTTACGGCATGCAGCAGCCCGCATATAATCAGCAGGCAAGACCTCAGCAGCCCGTTCAGCCCCAGTACATGCAGCAGGCCGAAGAGGTGACCATAGAACGCCCCAACGATAAAAGCGTTCCCAAATTTGCCCGCATCTTAAAGAGCTTCGGCAGAAGGAACGACGATTGACGGCATAATTTTATAATTGAATCATATTCGCGTTTACATACGGGCGCGGGCGCATGTTTAATGCACCCGCGCCCGTATTCGTTTGCTTCCTGCTTTCGCCAGCGGATTTAACGGATTTTAAAATATCCGAAAAAACGTTAAAATATGCAGATTATACCTGCAATTTCGTCAATCGAGTGATAATTTTCGACAAAATATAATAAAATGCAGTATGGTAAAAATGTTGTCGCGCAACATAAAAAGTTGCTATTTTGTCGGTATCGGCGGGGCGGGAATGAGTGCGCTCGCAAAATTATTTATGTACTTCGGCGCAGAGGTTAGGGGGTGCGATATTGCAATAGGTAAGTATGCGGCCGAACTTGCCGCGCTCGGAGTTGAGGTGGATCTCGGCGGGTGCGTTGAAGGGGTGGACGAATGCGATCTACTCGTATATTCCGACGCGGTAAAGCTTTTCGATGCGCACATTTGCAGGGCTGAACGATTGGGTATACCTGTAATCTCGCGGGGCAGAATGCTGGCCGAAGTATGCAGTATGTTCGACAGAACGATAGCCGTTGCCGGCTGTCACGGCAAAACGACGTGCACAAGCATGCTTGCCCATATATTCAGTGCTGCGGGCAAAGGTTTCTGTGCGTATATCGGCGGCAACGATGCGGAGTTGGGCAATTTTTGCGGATTCGGCAGAGACGTATTGATAACCGAAGCCTGCGAATACAATAAGAATTTTCTTCTCTTGCGTCCGCACACCGCGGTCGTACTCAACAGCGACGCCGATCATCTCGAATGTTACAGCGACGAAAGCGAGCTTGCGGAAGCTTATAAAAGTTTTTTGCACGATGCGCAAAAGAGTATATGTCTTGAAGGCGACAGGTGTTCGCGGGGGAGCACGACTTTCGGATTTTCGCGTACGGCAGACTATTGCGCCGCAAACGTATGCTCCGAAGGCGGAAAATACTCCTTTGAAATATTCGAGTACGGTTTAAAATTGTGCGGCGTATCGTTAAAAGTTTTCGGTCGGCATAATGTGCTGAACGCCTTGGCTGCTGCTGCGGCCGCCCGCGCCTGCGGCGTTTCGGCCCGTGCGGTGATGTGCGGACTTGAAGATTTTAAAGGGGTGGAGGGCAGGTTCGAGTTCATCGGCGAATATAACGGCTGCGCGGTCGTGGCCGATTACGCTCACCACCCGCAGGAAATAAGGGCGGCTATCCGCACGGCAATGGAGGTGTGCGGCGGGCGGATATATGTAATTTTTCAGCCGCACACTTACAGTCGCACAAAAAATTTGTTCAACGAGTTTGTTGAATGTTTTGAAGGTGCGGATGAGTTGCTCATATGCAAAACCTATGCCGCCCGCGAATATTTCGACGAACGCGGCAGCGCGCTTGCGTTGCACGAGGCGATAAAAACGTCCCGTTACGCAGACTGCGAACGCGACGTTTCGGATTTTTTAAACAGAACGAATAAAGGCGGCGTAATACTTGTGCTCGGTGCGGGCGACATAGCCCGCAAAGTGCGGCCGTTGATAAATTAAGCGTCTTTTGCGTCAAAAGTCGATGGGCACTCCGCGCTGCTCGCATGCGTAAGCAAGGTCTGCAAATTGCTTTGCGCGCCTGGGCGAACGGCCGCCCTTTGTCAATGCCCATCTTTCGGCAAGAGCAAAGAGTTGCTGTCTGTCCGTCTTTATGCCCGCGTCGTCGGCAAGCTGGCCTACTATCGAAAGGTATTCCGATTTGTCGGTGGTCGAAAACATCACGGTAAGGCCGAACCTGTCCGAAAGGGATAGTTGTTCGGCTATCGAATCGCCCGGATGAACCGAATTTTCTCTGTCGGAAAAGCTTTCTTTAACTATATGTCGGCGGTTTGAAGTTGCCGCAATCATAACGTTTTCCGTGCCGCCGCTCACCGAACCTTCCAATCCCGCTTTAAGCGACGATACTTTTTCGTCGTATTCGTCAAGCGAAAGGTCGTCGATGAAAATTATAAATTTTAGAGGGTTATCGGCCACAAGTTCGCGCACTGCGGGTATGCACAGCATGTTTTCTTTGCTTATTTCGATTATGCGCAGGCCGTCGTCGAAATACTTGTTCAGCATGGCGTGTACGGTAGAAGATTTGCCTGTGCCTCTGTCGCCGTATAGCAGCATATTGGCATATGGCAGGTCGCTTAAAAAATTCAATATGTTGTCTTCCACCAGTTTTTTTTCGGTGCGGTAGTTTTTTAGTTCGTCAACCGTAACCGTTGAAGTTTTGGGAATGGGGATAAGTTTTGTTCCGTCATAGGTAAAGGCCCGGTACTCTATAAATGCGCCGTATCCGTGCGCGGCGTAAAAATCTACAAGGTTTTCGGCGCATTTTTCACCGTTCAGTTCTCCGTCAAACGGAGGAGTTGCGTTGCCGAGGTTCATGTGTTCGTCGCCTTCAAGCGTTCTTGCGGCGGCAAAAATTATTTTGAGGTCGTCGGCATATGCGTCTAAAAGATACGCCGAAGGAATGCTGCCGCCCGCGCACGTTTTCGAAAAGGCGTTTTCGTCCGTAAGGATAAGTCTGCAAAGTTCGGCCAAAAAAGCATTCTCCGCACCTCTGTCGTACACCATAAAGTAAAAATTATTTTTGTCCTCCCCGGCGCACGCCTGTGCGAACGATAAGAACAATCCGTCGCGTTTCAACCCGCGCAGCACTTTAAGTTGGTTGATAAAATTATTCATATTTTATTCACCTTTATAGCTTTATCAACTAAGATTATAAATCAAAATTTAATTTTATGCAATATTTTTTATGAAATTTGTAATATTTTTTATTATCGCTTGACTTATAATTTCAAGCGGGATATAATTATAGACATATAAATAAAAACCAATGGAGGCTTTTTTGTATGTCAAAAATATATTACCAGTCGGACTGCGATATAAACGCGCTTAAAAATAAGACCGTGGCTATAATCGGTTACGGCAGCCAGGGACACGCCCACGCTCTCAATTTAAGGGACAGCGGCGTTAAAGTTATCATAGGCCTTCATAAGGGCGGCAAGTCCTGGCCCAAGGCCGAGGCCGCGGGTTTCGCCGTATACACGGTTGACGAGGCCGCAAAGCGCGCCGATATTGTAATGATACTCATAAATGACGAAAAGCAGGCAAAGGTGTATAAAGAGAGCATCGAGCCTAATCTTAAAGACGGCGCGGCTCTCGCTTTCGCTCACGGCTTCAATATACATTTCAAGCAGATAGTTCCGCCGGCAAACATAGATGTGTTCATGATAGCACCCAAGGGCCCAGGCCATACCGTGCGCTCGGAATATCAGGAGGGCAAGGGGGTTCCCTGCCTTGTTGCAATAGAACAGGATTATACGGGCAAAGCTCTCGATATCGCGCTCGCATATGCCGCCGGCATCGGCGGTGCAAGGGCGGGCGTGCTTGAAACCACGTTTAAGTGCGAAACCGAAACCGATCTCTTCGGCGAACAGGCCGTACTGTGCGGCGGCGTTACCGCGCTTATGAAGGCGGGATTCGAAACGCTTGTCGAAGCGGGCTACGACCCCAAGAACGCTTATTTCGAGTGTATTCACGAAATGAAGCTTATAGTCGATCTTATCTACAAGGGCGGTTTTTCAATGATGCGCTATTCCATTTCGGATACGGCCGAATTCGGCGATTACGAAACGGGTAAGCGGCTTATAACCGACGATACCAAAAAGGAGATGAAAAAGATACTCGAAGAGATACAGGACGGCACCTTCGCCTCCAAATGGATCGCCGAAAACAACAACGGCCGTGCGCACTTCATCGCAAAGCGCAATCTCGAAGCGTCTCATCCGCTCGAACAGGTGGGTAAGGAGATAAGAAAGATGTATTCGTGGAACGAAGAAGGCAGCATAATAAAGGCAGAAGAGGGTAAGACCAAGCTTTAAAAAATAGTGCAGCGGCCCCGCACGGGAGTAATTCCGTGCGGGGCATTTTTTTATTAAAAAAATGAGCGCGTACAAAATATAATAATCTGCCGTCTTTTTGTTGTTTTTTTGCAGCGCAGATGTTATAATATTAATCAGCCGAAATTATATATTACGGAGCATTTTTTTTAGTGAATAAACAGAATAATACAAACCATTCATATATCTTTACGCGCGAAACTCTCGGCATGACGGTTTTGCTGTTCTGCGCTCTCATGTTTGTTATATTGATAACTCACGATGCGGTGTTTGCATCTCTCGGCGCGGCCATATGCACTTTTATGTACGGCACTTTCGGATACGCTTCATATCTTGTCGTTGCCGCGCTCGTCGTGTTCGGCGTATGGCTTACTTTTGAAAAGGCCCCCCGCATACATTTGCGCACCGTTGCCGCGGCAGGGCTTACGGCCGCGCTGTTCTTCATGCTTTTCCACGCCGTCACCACGCGCGATTTCAACATGGATAACTACGGCGAGTATCTTGCCCGCTGCTATACGGTTGCCGAAGGCGGCTATGCGGGTTATACATTCGGCGGTGTGCTTTCGGGCATAATAGTCTATCCCATTGCGCGCGGCACAACCTATATCGGCGCGTATGTGATTTTTTCGGTTATGTTTTTGCTCAGCGGCTATCCGCTCTATCTCGTTGTAATGAGCGAGTGGCTCTCCCGCGGGTCGGGCAGGGGTGAACGCAGATTCTCCGGCAAAAAGCAGAACGACGCTGCAGACCGCGCGTCGGTCGCCGCGCCGCAGAGGGAAGAGTACTTCGGCAGCTATGCGCAGGACGCCAATGTTCCCGCAAACGCCGGCTATGTGCCGCAGAATTATGTCGGCGAAGACGTAGCGAATTACGTCGGGTTTGCACCGCAGCCCGGATATGACGGCGGGGCCGATACCGAAGGCGGGCTGTATGACGGGCCGCGCGAGATGTACGGTTCGTCAAATCCCGAAAGCGTGGGTTCCTCCGCGCAGAGCTATTTCCATGTTCAGCCCTCGGAACAGCCTGTCGAAGACGATAAGTTTTCGCAGGAGAAGCTCGGCAGAAAAATTCTGTTTGAAAACGGCGAATTCGCTGCCGAAAGCTATCGCAGGAACATGATATTTAACGATGATTCCTACTTCAATCACCCCGTACACAACGATGGCGACTATTTAAGCAGTTTTTCCGGCAAAAAGCCTTCGCCTGCTTCTTCAGAAAATCAAAATAATGATGCGCAGAACGGAGGTTTTGCTAGTTACACGCAAAGTTATTCCGAAGAGGTTGAACGCAACGCTTCGCCCGCGCCTTCTTCAGCATACATTTACGGTGAAAAGCCCGTTGAAGATCTCAACGCCTATGCTCCCGAACCCGAAGAGGGCGAAGAGTCGGATGAAGTTCAGAATTTCGGCGGCGGATTCCGCGGAGAGGACTACGGACTTGAAGACGACTATATCGAAGGTTCGCTTACGGGCGGTTCCGAAGAATCTGCCGAAGAAAACGCCGATAGCGGCTATCCGGTTCCTTCGCAGCCGGCAGATATGCGCGGCGACGCCTCCGACGAGGCATTCGGCCGTACTTTCGGCCGCGACGGAGGAGAGCTGTTCGGCGCGGGAAGTCAGGGGCGCGGTATCGAAATGTCCGAAAGGGGTAGCGTTTCCGACCGCTCGTTCGGCCGTTCGGACGAACCGTTTGAATTGTCGTCGGATCGACGTTCGTCGATGGGCGTAAACGGCGATAAAGATATTGCCGACGATACCGATTTCTCGCTTGGCGGCGACGGCCCGCGTCTTTCGTCCGAAAGGCGTATCGGCCGCGGGCAGAACGAAGAGCAGTCCGCCGAAGATTTAATCGCGCGCGAAGAGGGCGGAGTCCCTTATTCCGAAGTTGAAGAGGGAGAGGATGCGCGTTTTACCCGCAGAGGGGGCGAATCTCTTTCCGACCGCGGTTCCGATTCCAATGACCTGCGCAACCTTTTCAATTCGGCCAACTCCAATATTTCCGAAGACGTAAAACCGGACTCTTCCCGTATTTCCGCCCGCCGCGAAGATGCGGCGGACAGAGAGAACCTGTTCGACGGCGACGAAGACGATTACCTTTCGGAGGAGCCCGATCTCGGTACGCCCGGCCTGCGCCGCGGCGACGACGAAACTTCTGTCGTCAGACAGCCGGTTCCTATGCGCCCTGCGCAGGAGCAGCCTCAGCCCGTCGCCGAAGAGAAACCCAAGCATGTCTGGAAAAAATACGTCAGACCCACGCTCGATCTGCTTGTCGATTACCCCGAAAAGAGCGACGCCAATCTCGGCGACATCGAAGAGAGTAAGGCCACGATAATCGACACCTTTGAAAACGCGCATATCGCCGCGCATATTTCAAACGTCACCGTCGGCCCTGCCATCACGCGCTACGACGTTATCATCGAGGACAGAACGTATATCAAAAATGCCATGCGCTGCCGCGACGCGATAGCCATGGCCTTGATGAAAGAAAACGTTGCAACTTATTTAAATTACGCCAAGGGCGCGATTTCCATCGAAGTGCCCAACAGCAAGCGTACGATAGTCGGTTTGAAGGGCATGCTCACCAGTCCGGAGTTTATAAACGCAAAGTCCAATTCCTTGACGTTTGCCCTCGGCAAGGATGTCGAAGGCAAGCCGTGCTGTCCCGATATAACCAAGATGCCCCACCTGCTGGTTGCGGGCACCACCGGTTCGGGTAAAAGTATTTGTTTAAGTTCTTTGATAATCAGCCTGCTGTATAAATACGGGCCGGACGAGCTGCGCTTTATCCTCGTCGACCCCAAGCAGTCCGAATTTATCTCTTACGAAAGTTTGCCGCACCTCATCATAAACGAAATAATTTCCGATGTCGACAAGGCAATAAAGGCTCTCAACTGGGCCATCAAGGAGATGGAACGCCGTTACGGGTTGTTTAAAGAGATGACTCTTTCGGGCAATCTTGTAAGAAATTTGAACGAATACAACGCCCACTTGCCCGAAGGTGAGGAAAAGCTGCCTAAAATAGTCATCATCCTCGACGAGTTCGGCGATCTGATGTTGCAGAGAAAAAAGGATATCGAAAGCCGCATAATACGCCTCGTGCAAAAGGCGCGCGCCTGCGGCATACATCTCATTCTCGCAACCCAGAGACCTTCGGTGGACTGCATAACCGGTCTTATCAAATCCAATCTGCCCACCCGTATAGGGTTTAAGGTCAATTCCTTCGACGATTCGCGCACGATATTCGATATAGGCGGTGCCGAAAAACTGCTCGGCGCGGGCGATATGTACTTCCGCTCGGCTCAGGCTCCCGACCTTGCGCGCATACAGGGTTGTTTTATCGATTCGCCCGATGTTCAGGCCGTTACCGACTTTGTAAAGAAAAATAACGAAACGTATTTCGATCAAAGCGTTTCCGACTTTATAAACACCGTCGAAGAACCCGAAGGCACAGAAAGTGCGGGGGATGACGGCGGCGAGGGCGACGTTAAGATAGACGACAAGTTTATTCAGGCGTTAAAATTCTGCGTAACCAGCAATCAGGCTTCGGTGTCGATGTTACAGCGCAGATTCCCCATAGGGTACGTCAAGGCCTGCAAAATAATCGACTGGATGGAAAATATGAACTATATTACCCAGTCCGAAGGCTCGAAACCGAGAAAAGTTTTACTGTCTCTCGATGAATTTACACGCATTTACGGTGACGTGGATGACTGATATAAAAGCTAAAATTTACGGCGTTATATCGCTCGGCTGCGATAAAAACAGGGTGGACAGCGAAAAGCTGCTCGCCCTTATCCGCAGTAATGGCTGCAAAATAAGCAACGACATCGAAGAGGTGAACGTGCTTGTGGTAAATACCTGCGCGTTCCTCGGTTCAGCGCGCAAAGAGGCCGTAGAAACGGTTATAGACTGCGCCCGCTACCGTGCCGAGGGCAAGCTTGAAAAGATAGTTGTTACAGGTTGCCTTCCGCAGGCATTTATCTCGGAAGTCTTTCCCGCCCTCACTGAAGCCGACGTGTTTTTGGGCATAAACGATTACGATGACTTTTTCAAAGCGTTGCAGGCCTCTTACGACGGCGGGCGCGTTGATATGGTAGGAAAGGGCGGATGTGCGTTTTCGTCCGCGCGCGTACTTACAACGCCCTGTCATTACGCATATTTAAAGATAGCCGACGGCTGCAACAATTGCTGCACATACTGTCTTATTCCCAAGATCCGCGGCAGATACAAAAGTTATCCCGTTGAAGATCTTGTAAAAGAGGCTGCGGAGTTGGGTGAGATCTCCGAACTCATTCTCGTCGCCCAGGACGTTACTCGCTACGGGGAAGATATTTACGGCGAAAGGAAGCTTGTAAAGCTTATAAAAGCTCTCTCGGCTCTCTCCAACATCCGTTCGATACGCCTTTTGTACTGCTATCCCGACGCAATCGACGACGGATTGATAGAAGAGTTGCGCGATAACCCCAAATTGATAAAATATATCGACATTCCCCTGCAACACAGCGAAGACAGAGTGCTTAAACTTATGAACCGCAAGGGTAGCAGAGCGGAGTATCTCGCTCTGCTCGAAAAGCTTAAACGGCGCGTTCCCGGCATCGCGGTACGCTCTACTTTTATATGCGGATTTCCCACCGAAACTGAGGAAGAGAGCGAAAACCTTGCAAACTTTTTACGTTCGGCCGGGTTGACCAATTGCGGATTTTTCGCCTATTCGCGCGAACCGCGTACGGGTGCGTACAATCTGAAAGGTCAGATACCCACCCGCGAAAAGAATAAAAGGGTAAAGCGCATGTATGCCGTTCAGTCTGAAATTTCGCGCGGATATTTAAATTCTTTTATCGGCAAAACGCTGCGCGTTCTGTGCGACGGCATAGATTATGAGCGGGGCTGTTTTTACGGCAGGGCCTATTTTCAGGCACCCGAAATCGACGGAAAAGTGTATTTTAACTGCCCGGACGCCGTTCAGGGCGAATATTACGACGTACAAATAACTTCTGCCGACAGCTACGACTTATTCGGCCGCACTGCCGGTTACTGCGAGGAATAGATCATGGATGAACAGCAAAACAGGGGAGCGGACGGGGTCGATACCTCGTCGCGTGCATATAAAATAGCGGCCGGAAGGGGCGTTATGAACCTTCCGAATAAGCTTACTTTGGCGCGCGTCATAATGATCCCCGTCTTTATATTGTTCTTTTATCTCAATTTTGCGGGACATTATTTTGTCGCGCTTGCGGTGTTTGCCTTGGCTTCTTTTACCGACTATCTCGACGGTCACATTGCCCGCAAATATCGTCTTGTTACAAATCTCGGCAAATTTCTCGACCCCATTGCCGATAAGGTGCTTGTATCCTCGGCGTTGATAGTGCTTGTCACCGTACCTTCGTTTTTTACGGCATTTGCCGGCGAATGGGCAATGATAGCCGCGGGGTGCTGCGTCGCGCTCATTTTTGCGCGCGAGCTTATCGTAAGCGGATTCCGCATGGTGGCGGCCGATGCCGGAATAGTTATAGCCGCCGATAAAATAGGTAAATTCAAAACCGTGGCGCAGGATATTTCGATAGTATTTTTGTTGCTCTTCGGCGGATTTTACGAGCTTTTCGGCGAGCATGTCGGCGTAATGACGGTAAATTACATCGGGCTCGCCATGCTTGGCGCGGCGGCATTGCTCACCGTCGTTTCGGGCGTAAATTATATAGTAAAAAACATACAAGTGCTTAAAGTATAATGACTAATTGCCTGGTTGTTATAAGAAATAAAAAACTCAATATTGATTACGGCGCGTTGCAGTCGCTTATGCGCGTGTTTTCGGGCGGATGTTACTACTTCGACAAGATAACCGCCGTGGCGTTTGACGATCCCAAGCTTATTTCGCGACAACTTAACGAGTGCAGAGCGGGGTATGAAAACACGGTTGTTCTCTGCCCTGCGGAGCAGTGCAAAGCCGTTGCCGAGTATTTGCAAAAGATATATTGTTCGTCCTTCGACGGAAGGATATATATAAACGTCGAAGGAGCGTCGGTGTTGCTCGGAACCATTGAAGAGTGCGTTCCGTTTGCCGAAAAATGCGTTGTGTTTTTAAACGATAAATATGGCGTCAAATACGATAAGTTGTATGTCAAGTGCGTGTCGGCTTCGCCCCAAACCGTATACGGGGCCATCGACCGCGCCCGCGCTCTGTGCAAAGACGCGGCGTTTGCGGTGTACGATGAATTCGGCGACCAGACTATTGAAATTTCGTATTCGAGCAATACGCCTAAGATGTCTGCCGACGCCGTTGTGCGCACTATTGTTAGCGCGCTCGAAGAGCATGTATACGCCCTTGAAAATATCTCGCTCGAAGAGCGGCTGTACGATCTTTTAAAGTTGCGCCGCATGAAAATTTCGGTTGCGGAATCGTTTACGGGCGGGGGCATAGCCTCGCGCCTCGTGTCCGTTCCCGGAATTTCCGAAGTGTATGTGGAAGGACTGAACACTTATGCCAATTCGTCCAAACGCAATAGGCTGGGAGTTGATGAATTCACTCTGAAACAATTCGGCGCGGTCTCCGATAATACCGCATACGAAATGGCCGAAGGATTGCTTAAAACCGGCATGTGCGACGTGGCAATATCCACTACCGGCATTGCCGGGCCAAAGTCGGACAATACTTCAAAGCCCGTCGGTCTGGCTTATATCGGCGTGGGCGTGGGCGACAGGGTAAAGGTTTACAAATTCAATTACAAAGGGGACAGGGAGAGCATTACTCGCACGGCGATAAACGACGCTCTTTTCCTCGCTTATAAATCATTAAAATAATTTAGGAGTATATTATGAACGAAGAAAAACAAAAGGCTCTCAATTCAACTATCGCCATGATAGAAAAACAGTTCGGCAAGGGCGCGATAATGAAGCTGGGCGACGTAAGCGTGAACGGAGAAGTGGAAGTTATTTCCACGGGCTGTCTGTCCCTCGATCTCGCTCTCGGCGTGGGCGGCGTGCCCCGCGGCAGGATAATGGAGATTTATGGCCCCGAATCTTCCGGTAAGACGACCGTTGCTCTGCATATAATAGCCCAGGCTCAAAAGGCGGGCGGCGTGGCCGCTTTCATCGATGCGGAACACGCTCTCGACGCGGCCTATGCAAAGGCGTTAGGGGTAAACACCGACGAGCTGTATGTTTCCCAGCCCGACACAGGCGAACAGGCACTCGACATCTGTGAATCGCTCGTGCGTTCGTCGGCGGTGGACGTTATTATAATCGACTCGGTTGCCGCACTCACCCCCAAGGCCGAAATAGAGGGAGATATGGGCGACGCCCACGTCGGTGCGCTGCCCAGACTCATGTCTCAGGCGTTAAGAAAGCTTACGGCAATAACCAACCGTTCAAAAACGTGCGTTGTATTCATCAACCAGCTGCGCGAAAAGGTGGGCGTAATGTTCGGCAATCCCGAAACAACGCCGGGCGGCAAGGCGTTAAAATATTTTGCCACCATACGTCTTGACATCCGCAAGGCCGACGCCCTCAAAAACGAGGGGGAAATAATCGGCAACCGCGCCAAGGCAAAGGTTGTAAAAAACAAAGTTGCGCCCCCTTTCAAAGTGGCGGAATTCGATATAATTTACGGTCACGGCATCTCGCAGGAGGGGTGCATAATAGACCTCGGCGTAGAGTACGGGCTGCTTACAAAGAGCGGCGCGTGGTTCAGCTATAACGACGCAAAGATAGCCAACGGCAGAGAGAAGATGAGGGATTATTTAAGAGATAATCCCGATGTCATGGCCGAGCTCGAATCGCGCATCAGACAGGCGCATAAGGAAGCCGTTGCGGCTAAGAGCAGAGATTGATGTACGGTTTTATCAATGTATGCGCGATAACTCCGCAGCTTAAAGTTGCCGACGCGCATTTCAATGCAAAAAATATCATCCGCGCCGTGGAGGAAGCCAAGGATGCGCAGGTGATCGTGTTTCCCGAACTGGGAGTGTGCGGTTATACCTGCGGCGATCTCTTTAATCAGAGCGCGCTTTTAAACGGAGTCGAACAGGCCGTGGCCGACATATGTTCCGCAACGGCGGAAAGCCGCGCACTCATTTTTGTCGGCGCGCCCGTCGTAAGGGCGGGTAGACTGTACAACTGCGCCGTCGCCATAAGCGGCGGGCGCATTCTCGGCGTCGTTCCCAAAACATTCATACCCGATTACGGCGAATTTTACGAACGCCGCCACTTCAATCCCGCCGAAAGTGAAAACGGCGAGGTTGTGCTTTGTGGACAGACCGTAAAATTCGGAACCAAATTGATATTCTCGGCGCAGAACATTCAAAATTTCACCGTAGCCGCCGAAATTTGCGAAGACCTGTGGGTTCCCGACAGTCCGTCCATACGCCATGCAAAGGCCGGGGCGAACATTATAGTAAATCTTTCGTGCAGCGACGAAACGGTCGGAAAGGCCGAATACCGCCGCGACCTTGTTAAGATGCAGTCGGCAAAACTCATCTGCGGCTATGTGTATTGCGATGCCGGCGAGGGCGAAAGCACTACCGACATGGCGTTTGCGGGGCACAATATAATATGCGAAAACGGCTCGGTGCTTGCCGAAAGCGAATTGTTTAAAAACGGTTGCATCTGCGCACAGATCGATGTGGATAAGCTTGCTGCCGAGCGGAAGAGGATGGCGAACACGTTCTTTTCGGCAAACGACGGTTGCGGCTACGATACGGTATATTTTACCGCCGCGGAAGGGAACGGGGTGACCCGTGATTTCCCAAAGCTTCCGTTCGTTCCCGCAAGCGATGAAAAACTGCGCGAGCGGACGGAACTTGTGCTGTCTGTTCAGACATCCGGCTTAAAAAAGCGTCTTCGGCATACGGGTGCAAAGACAGCCGTAATAGGTATATCCGGCGGCCTCGACTCGGCGTTGGCGTTGCTCGTCACGCGCCGTGCGTTTGCGTCGCTGAATAAACCTTTCGGCGATATTATCGCCGTCACAATGCCCGGCTTCGGCACGACGGGAAAAACTTACAACAACTCTTTGAAGCTGATAAGCTGTCTCGGTGCTTCGGCAAGAACGATAGATATTACCGGCAGCGTGTTGAGCCATTTCAAGGATATAGGACATGATCCCGAAGTGCTCGACGTCACATACGAGAATGCGCAGGCGAGAATGCGTACTCTCATACTCATGGACATCGCAAACAAAACGGGCGGACTCGTCGTCGGAACGGGCGATCTAAGCGAACTCGCACTCGGCTGGGCAACATACAACGGCGACCATATGTCGATGTACGCCGTAAATTGTTCCGTGCCGAAAACACTCGTAAAGCACCTTGTGGGTTACGAAGCTTCCCGCCTCGGAGGGGAAGCGAAAGAGGTGCTCAACGATATTTTGAATACGGAAATAAGCCCCGAACTTCTTCCGCCGGATAAGAGCGGCAATATAGCGCAAAAAACCGAAGATATTGTAGGGCCGTATGTACTGCACGATTTCTTTTTGTACTATGCCGTGCGCTGGGGATTTGCACCCGATAAAATCAGATGCATTGCCTGCAAAACGTTCAAAGACGATTTCAGCGCGCAGGAGATAGATAAGTGGCTTAAAAATTTTTACCGCAGATTTTTTTCGCAGCAGTTCAAGCGGTCGTGCGTTCCCGACGGCGTAAAGGTAGGCTCGGTTTCACTGTCGCCGCGCGGCGATTGGCGGATGCCTTCTGATGCGTCTTCCGAACTGTGGCTTTCGCTGCTTTAAAATAACAAGTTTTATGCCGGCCCGCGCAAGAATATGCGCGGGCCGGCGTCGGCTGTAAAAGCTCAAAGAGCGGCGGTGCGCATTTTATGCGCGCGCAATAGTTTTTTGTGCTTTTTGTGAAAAAAAGATGGAGATATTGCAAGGTATTTTCACAAATAAATTGACTTTTTTAGCCCCGTAGTATATAATATTTAGTAGATATAGAATGGTCTTTTAACAAGATTTAGTATATATTCAAATAATCGCATCAGGAGGCTTAAAGCACATGTTAACATTAAGCAGCCTGTTTCTTGCGCCGATGGAAATCGGCCTTGCGGTCGCGCTCATCTGCGTGGCTGTAATTGTAGGGCTGGGCGTCGGCGGCTTAGTTGGTTGGCTCATCTACAAAAAGATGACCGACAAAAAGTTGGGCACGGTTGAAGAGCGCGCCAAAAAGATGGTGGACGATGCAACCGTGGAATGCAAAGCCCTTAAAAGGGAGGCTATACTCGAAGCAAAGGAACAGGATTCAAAACTGCGCAGCGAATTCGAAAAGGAATCGCGCGAAAAGAAAAATGAACTGAATAAGCTTGAACAGCGTCTTCAAACAAAGGAAGACAACCTTGATAAGCGCGAAGATTCGCTTACCAAGCGCAGCGAAGAGCTTGACAAGCAAAAAAAGGATCTGCAAAACAAAGAGCTTGAAATAAAGCGCACTCAGGAGAAGATCAATCATCAGCACGATCTGATGGTTGCCGAACTTGAAAAAGTTGCTCAGCTCACCCGTGACGAGGCAAAACAGCTGCTCACAGAAGAAATTCTTGATGAAACCCGCAGAGATGTGGCCATTCAGGTCAGGAATATCGAGCAGACGGCAAAGGAAGAGGCCACGAACGAGGCCAAAAAGATAATATCGTTGGCAATTCAGCGTTGCGCAAGCGATCATGCCTCGGAAATGACCGTGTCGGTCGTTCCCCTGCCCAGCGATGACATGAAGGCGAGAATAATCGGCCGCGAGGGTCGCAACATACGCGCCTTGGAAAACGCGACGGGTATTGAACTTATTGTCGACGACACGCCGGAAGTAGTAATAGTTTCGGGTTTCGATCCCGTCAGGCGCGAAGTTGCGCGTCTTACGCTTGAAAGACTTATTGCCGACGGCCGCATTCATCCCGCAAGGATAGAGGAAACGGTTGAAAAGGTAAGAAAGGAACTTGATCAGGAGATCAAGGCCGCCGGCGAGAGTGCGATGTTCGAAGTCGGTATATTCGGTCTGCATCCCGAAATCATAAAACTTATCGGCAGATTGAAATACAGAACAAGCTACGGTCAGAACGTTTACAGACATTCCATCGAAGTTTCGCAGCTGGCGGGACTTATGGCTTCGGAACTCGGCCTCGACGTAACGCTTGCCAAGCGCGCCGGTCTGTTGCACGACATCGGCAAGGCGGTCGATCACGAGCAGGAGGGTACCCACGTTCAACTCGGTGCGGATCTTGCCAAAAAGTATAAAGAGAATGCTAATGTGGTAAACGCCATTGCCGCACACCACGGCGATTGCGAACCCAAGACGGTTGAGGCCGTGCTTGTGGCTGCGGCCGACGCCATTTCGGGGGCGCGCCCCGGCGCAAGAAGGGAAACCGGTACAAACTATGTAAAGCGTTTGGAAAAGCTTGAAGAAATTGCGTCAAGCTTCGGCGGCGTTGATAAAAGCTATGCAATTCAGGCGGGCAGAGAGGTGCGCGTAATAGTCAAACCCGAACAGATCGA
>CALVWU010000009.1 GCA_944367955.1 uncultured Clostridia bacterium | reverse complement strand
ACGGTATAAGTTTTTGCGGGGCAATTGACAAAATACGCGGGCGTGTGGTATAATAATTTTAAGATGTGCATATCATTCGATTGCGCACTCTTTTAAGGAGAAAACGTTAAAAATGGAATGGTTCATTCAATTGAGCGCGGCCGAAAAGACGTATTTTATAATAGCTGTCGTGGCTAGCGTGCTGCTTGTAATTCAAATAATAATGTTGCTGTTTTCTTTCGGCAGCGACGTTGATTTCGATACCTCGCTCGACGGCGGGTTCGACGGCGGACTTGATGGCGATGCCGACGTGGGCGGCGGACTTTCGCTGTTCACCATAAAGAGCCTTACGGCTTTTTTCACGCTCGGCGGCTGGTGCGGCTTCACCGCGCAAACCTTTATGCCCGAAAATTTGTGGGCACCCGTGCTAATTGCGTTTGCAACGGGTTCGGCCGCCCTGTTCGGCGTGGCGTTTGCCATGCGCGGCATAGCAAAAATGCAGTGTTCGGGCAATATAATCAAGTCTAACCTTGTGGGCAACGCCGCCACGGTGTATGTGTCCGTTCCTCAAAACCGCACGGGCAGGGGCAAAATAACCCTTACCGCCCAGGGCAGGTATATGGAGCTTGACGCCGTTACCGACGGCGACAGACTGCCCGTCGATACCGTGGTCGTCATCGACGAATACAACGAAGATTTTGCCGTCGTAAGCAAAAAACAGTAACGGCATATAGTGCGGTTGAGCCGCATATATGCCGCAGATAACGCTATTTAAACGCTGTGCGCTCCCGTCCGCGGGCGCGTGTGAATAAATTTAAGGAGATATAATACCATGATGGAAGCGATCATTGCGGTTGTGGTGGTTGTGGTGCTTTTGATTGCGCTTATAATCCTCACCGTGGCCGCGCGTTACAAAACCTGTCCGCCGGATAAGATAATGATAATTTACGGCAAGCTTAAAGCCTCGTCCGACGGCACATATTCCTCGGCCAAATGCATCCACGGCGGTGCGGCGTTCGTGTGGCCGTTCTTTCAAAAGTTCACGTTTATGGATCTTACCCCGCTGTCCATTTCGGTCGACTTAAAGAACGCGCTCTCTAAGCAGAACATCCGCATAGACGTGCCCTCGATATTCACCGTGGGCATATCCACCGAACCGGGCATCATGCAAAATGCCGCCGAACGCCTGGGCATGTTAAAGCTTGCCCAGATAAGCGACCTTGCGCGCGACATCATCTTCGGTCAGCTCCGCCTTGTTATCGCAACCATGAACATAGAGGAGATAAACTCCGACCGCGACAAGTTTTTAGAGGCCATCTCGCGCAACGTCGAAGGCGAGCTTAAAAAGGTGGGTCTGCGCCTTATAAACGTAAACGTTACCGACATTACCGATGAATCGGGCTACATAACCGCACTCGGCCAGGAAGCGGCCGCAAAAGCCATTAACGACGCCCGCGTATCCGTTGCCGAAGAGGATAAAAAGGGTGCGATAGGCCAGGCCAACGCAAAAATGGAAGAACGCATCCGCGTGGCGCAGGCCGAATCCGCCGCCATCGACGGCGAAAACGTGGCCAAGGCCGATATAGCCCGCTCGCAGGCCACCCTGCGCGAAAAGGAGGCCGAATCCCTGCGTATAGCCGTCGCCGCCGAAAAGGTTCAGGCGGCAAAGGCCCTCGAAGAGAGTTACTCCGCCGAACAGTCGGCCGAAGTCGCCCGCGCCGCGCGCGAAAAGGCCACCAAGGAAGCGGATATAATCGTTGCCGCAAATATCGAAAAGCAGAAACTTGAAATTGAGGCCGAAGCCATCGCCGAACAGACCCGCCGCAAGGCCCGCGGCGAAGCCGACGCCATATATGCAAAGATGGACGCCGAGGCCCGCGGCCTGCGCGAAAAGCTTTCAAAGCAGGCCGAAGGTATGGACGCATTGGTAAAGAGCGCGGGCACCGCGCCCGACGCCGTGCGCCTGCTGATAGCCGACAAGCTCGAAACCATCGTCGCCGAGCAGGTAAAGGCCATATCCGGCGTAAAGATAGACAAGGTTACGGTGTGGGACGGCGGCACGTCTGCCGACGGCAAAACATCCACCGCAAACTTCTTGTCGGGGCTGTTAAAGTCGCTGCCTCCGCTTGAAGAAATTTACAACATGGCGGGGCTTACGCTGCCTTCGATAATTTCGCCGGTAAAGAGCGAAGACGACGGCGCGGCGGCCGTGCAGCAGTCCGATGCACAGCCCGCGGCCGAAGCCGCTAAACCCGCAAAGGGCGGCAAAAAGCCCGAATAAGCTGTATTCGTCCGCATATATTATGCGGCAAAACGCATTCCCTGCCTTTTACGGCGGGTGCGGATAGAACAATTTTACCGCTTTTAAAGGGGCGGGTGCGCATCTGCGCGCCCGCCCCTTTGTGCGCTTGGGATGCGGCGGGCAAAGCATAACTTAGCCGCATGATAATCATAAAATATAAGTATTTTACATTGCGGCGCACGGGTAGTATAATATGATCGCGGGCGAAGGCGATATGTCTGCGCCCGCGGCGCAACGCTTTACGCGCCGCGCCGATACTTTTTTTGTGAGGTGATTAATATGAACGGATCAAAGATACTCGTGGCGTATTTTTCGTGCAGCGGGGTGACCGCCCGCGCCGCGCAAAAGCTGGCAAAGGCATGCGGCGGCGAACTGTTCGAGATCGCGCCCGCAAAACCTTACATCGCGGCCGACCTTGACTGGACAAACCGCTCTTCGCGCTCCTCGCGCGAGATGGCGGATGAAGCCTGTCGCCCCGCTATCGCGCGTTCGGTAAAGGATATGTCGGGGTATAGCGTGGTGTTTGTGGGCTTCCCCATATGGTGGTACGTTGCGCCGAGAATAGTGCAGACCTTTTTGGAAAGCTATGATTTTTCGGGCAAAACGGTGGTGCCGTTTTTTACTTCGGGCGGCAGCGGAGCGGGCAATACCGACGCCGTTCTGCACAAAAGCTGTTCGCCGTCCGTCGATTGGCGGCGCAGCAAAAGGCTGAGCGGCGATGTGACCGAAAGCGAGCTTAAAGAGTGGGCAGACTCGCTGCGTATTTAAGGGGGAGCGTATGGACAGGGTAAAAAACTGCAGAGATAAATTTACAAAACTGTTCGGCGGCGAGCCCGTGCAAAACGAAGGCGCCGACCCCGAATTCATGCGCATATTGCAGCGGTTCATCTTCGGCGAAGTTAGTTATTCCGGTTCGCTCGACGACAGAATGCGCGAGCTTGTTACCATAACCGTTTTAACGGTAAATCAAACTTTGCCGCAGCTTAAAGCGCATGTCGGCGCATGCCTTAATTCGGGCATATCCCCCGTCGAAGTGCGCGAAACGGTGTATCAGTGCGCGCCGTTTGCGGGCTTTCCCAAAACGCTTAACGCCATCGCCGCCATGAACGAAGTTTTTGCGGCGGCGGGCATAACCCTGCCGCTTGAAGACTGCGCGGCGGTGACCGAATCCGACCGCTTCGAAAGGGGGCTCGCTCTGCAGCGGCCCGTGTACGGCGACGAGATCAAAGACCGCTACGCATGGCTGCCCGCGGAATTTGCCGAAGCGGTGCCGCGCTTTTTGACCGAGCTGTGCTTTTCGGACTTCATGACGCGCAGGGGGTTGGACGCAAAGACGCGCGAACTTCTCGCCGTCGTCATGCTGGCGGCGACGGGCGGAGCGGAAGTGCAGGTGCGCTCGCACGTCGAAGGCGCGCTGAAAACGGGCAGCACTAAGGAAGAGGTCGTCTGCGCGCTCGTGCACGCAATGCCGTATACCGGTTTTCCCCGCCTTTTCAACGCGCTCAACTGCGCAAAGGACTTGCTTGCGCAATAAAATGCGCGAGGTGCCGATTCCTTACCTGAAATTTAAATCTCGATTGCCCGCCGCCGCGGTTCTCCGCGGCGGCGGGCAATCTTTTTCGTGCAGGATATGCAATATATTATATATAATATGGCATTGCGTATTGCTCATGCCGCGCGCCCTGCCGAATGTGGCCTTTATTTTGCGTAAAAATTAGTTGTTTATGGCAATTATTTGCCGATATATTACCGTTCGTGCCTCAAATTGTGCATTTTGTGTCGTGTGCATGCCGTTCGGCGGCCGAATTGTGCGCGTTGAACGAGTTGTGTTGCAAACACAAAATTTTGGTGATAGCATGCTGTTGTAAAGCCACAGACAATGAAAGTGGCAAACAAAATATATCCTAATAAGGAGGGTGTGATGCAAAAATTCAAAACAGGCAAAAAAGCTGTTAAGTCCCTTTCCGCCGTGGCCGTGGCTCTGGCGATGGGTACCAGTGTGTTTGCCGGTACGGTATTTGCTTCGGCCGCAGGCGACGACGCGGCAACCGCAAGCAGCTTAACAAAGTATTATACCGACTACAACAGCATGGAAGACGCCAAAAAGGCAGCCGAAGATCTGACAAGACAGATAGTGGGCGAGGGCGCGTCGCTTCTTAAAAACAGCAACGAAGCTCTTCCCATGAGCGGCAGCGAATGGGTAAGCGTATTCGGCGTTACAAGCGACAATCTTGTCGGCGCGTCGGACAGCGCGGGCGCATTCAGCAGCGGCAGCACGAGCAGCGACGAAACTCTCGCCGCGGCATTGGAGCATGCGGGATTTAAGGTGAATCCCACTTTAAAGAGCTTCTACGCAAACGACACTTCGTCCATCGGCGCGGAAGTAACCGACTTCCCCGGCACGGTAGACAGCTCTACAAAGCTGTATAACGACGCGGCGTTCATCGTTCTTTCCCGCAAGGGCGGCGAAGGCAGCGACGCTTCGCGCGTTACGGATCAGACCGTGGACGAGGACGACGACCACCTTGCCCTTTACACCGACGATGAGGGCAATACCTACAAGCATTATCTTATGCTCACCGACGAAGAGGAGGCCCTCATCGAATATGTAACCTCCCGCTTCGACAAAGTAATCGTAATCACCAATACTTCCAACGCAATGGAGCTGGAAGACCTTGAAAACAACGACAAGATAAGCGTGATCCTGCACATCGGCCGTCCCGGTGTGGGCGGGCTTGCCGGCGTAACCGACATCCTCACGGGCCTCAGTCCTTCGGGCAGCCTTGTGGACGAATGGATGACCGACTTCACCACCGACCCCACATGGTACAACTTCGGCTCAAACAACCAGACGGGCGACGCCACCGTGGGCAACGGCGCGGGTTCCAACGCGTACAGGCGCGAAAACGGCGCGCTTGTCGGCAGCTCGCAAGACCGCGTTATCAAAGGTTATGAAACTGCGGCGGACGGCGTGGAAGTTACGCCCGACGGCCAGGATCCTTCAAAGGGCACCGACAAGGACGGCAACAAGTATGTAAAAGAGGGCGAAGTTTGGTATAAGCTCGATCAAAACGGCGAAAAGATCCCCGTCTACGGCGGCAATACCTACACTTCGTATGACGGCGAAGGCTATCACGGCGTTGACTACGAAGAGGGCATCTACCTCGGCTACAAGTACTACGAAACCGTGTACACCGAAATCGTAAACGGCAACCTTTCGTATGACGCCGAAACCAAGGTGCTCACCGAAAATTCCGTTTCCGCGGGCAAGAGCGACGAGTCCGTCGAAGCCGCCGAAAAGTGGTGGGAAGAAAACATTGCGGGAACGCGCGATTATTCGGGCGACGAGCGCGCCGCGGCGGAGGCCGCGGCGGACGGGCTGTATTTTCTGCCCTATCTTTCGGGCGAGCGCAGTCCGCACAACGACGTAAACGCAAGGGGCGCGTTCATAGGTCTTTCGTCAACCACGACGCGCGCCGATATGTCAAGGGCGGTAATGGAGGGCGTGGCGTTCGCGCTGCGCGAATGCATAGAAGTCGCGGGTGCGAACGGGGTTCGTCCCGCAAAGGCCACCGTGTGCGGCGGCGGGGCAAAGAGCGCGCTGTGGCGGCGCATTCTGGCCGACGTTTTAAATTTACCCGTCACCGTCTGCGCTAACGTTCAGGGGCCGGCTTACGGCGGGGCGATACTCGCCATGACCGGCTGCGGGGAATATGCGTCCGTTCGTTCGGCCTGCCAAAGCGTTGTAAAATACGGCGAAACGTGCGCGCCGAATCCCGCGCGCGCCGCGACATACGAAAAAAAGTACGGCGTGTTTAAACGCCTGTACCCCGCGCTTAAAGACATATCGCTGTAAATTCATATTTCAATGTTTGCCGTCGGCAAAAATGAGGGGCGGCCGCTTTGTGCGGCCGCCCCGTTCGTTGCGTTTATGGATTATTGCTTCTTTTTGTGGTATGTAAGGCGGCGGAAAGTGCCGTCCTCCTTGTGGATGACTATCTTGGCTTCCTGGTTTTCGGCCAGTTTTTTGGCGAAGTCGATGGCTTCGTACTGCGTATTGAACAGCTTTATGGCCTTTGCGCCGCCGGCTATTTTAACCTGCCACCTGTTTTCGTCCCTGCGCTTGGAGATGTGATAGGTTTTGTTGCCCGCGGCTTTTTTGTCGGCTGCGGGGCGGGCTTCGGCGGTAGCGGGTGCCGCTGTTTCCTCTTCGGCCGCGTTCTCCGGCTCGTCTTCGGGTTCGGTGACTTCGGCGTCGGTGCCGTCGTCTTTGCCTTCGTCTACAATGGCTCCGTCGTCGGGGTACTCTTCAACGGCCGCATCCGCTTCGCTTTCGGCGGGCGCGGTCTTTCCGCGTTTTTTGGCAAGCACTATAAGCACTATAACTATCACGGCTATAACTGCCAGCGCGGCCACTATCGCGATCCATCCCCAACTTGTAAACCATTCGGGTAATGCTGCAAGTAAATTCATGGTTCACCTCTCAATATATTGCGTTTAATTTGTCCCTGCGGACAGACGCGCCCTTTCGGGTACACTTAAATTATAAGAGTAAACGCCGCCGTTGTCAAGTGTATTTTTTAATTGTCGCGGCGCGCATTTTGTCGTTACGCGCCGTAGTTGAGCAGTTCGCCGTAAACTTTTACCGCAAATTTATCCGTCATGCCCGAAATAAAGTCTATCGCGGCCTGCGCCTTGGTGCGTTCCGAATGCAGATCCGCATAAATTTTGGCGTTTTTGCAGCGAGAGGAAAGGCTTTTAAGTTCGCCTGCGGGCAGAGCGTCTGCACTGCACAGCCTTGCCAAAAATTCCGCAAGCGAACCGCACAAAAGGGGATAGTGCCTGCGCGCCTCAACCACGTTTGCCACGGGATATTCCCCGTCCAACAGCTCTAAAATAAAGTCGAACAGCGTGTTAAGGGCCAGCCGCGCGTAGTCTTGGTAAGCCGCAAACTTGGGGTTTGCGTATATGTTTTTGTAGTTGAATCTCTTTATCTCGTTCAATTTATCGAACGCCTCGGCCGAAAGTTTTATTCCTTCGTCCGGCGAGCTGTTTTTGCATATGTCCGAAATCAATCCGTGGATTATCACGGTGGTGTTCAGCGCGCCCCGGCGTTCGGCCATTTTTTCAAGCTCGGCCCGCTGGTCGGCGTTTAAAAAGTTGAGCGCGAGTGCGTCCTCTATGTCCCGCCCTATATAGGCTATCTTGTCCGATATTTTCACCACGCACCCTTCCCATGTGGCGGGCTGGTGTTCCCCCGCGGAGGTAAAGGCCCGTTCAAGGTCAAAAAGTTCCCGCCTCGGCTTTATGCCGTTCTGGTCAACCTCGCCGCAGTGCGCTACTATGCCGTCGCGCACCGCATATGTAAGGTTAAGGTTGACGTAACCGCCATTGTCGTCTTCAAGCAGTTCAAGCTTGTCCGCCAGCCTTAGGCCGCCTCGTTCGTGCCAGAATGCGCCGCAGCCGTATCTTCGGCTTAGCTCGTCAAGCACCCTTTCGCCGAAATGTCCGAACGGCGCATGGCCCAGATCGTGCCCGAACGCCACCGCCTTGGTTAGTTCGTCGTTCAGCCCCAAAAATTTGGCTATCGTATTCGCCACCGACTCCACATGCGCCACATGTTCCAGCCGCGTGCACACATGGTCGTTGTCGGCGTTAAAAAATACCTGCGTCTTGTGTTTAAGCCGCCTGAACGCCGCGCAGTGCAGTATGCGGGTGTAGTCGCGGGCAAAGGGCGAGCGTATTTCGTCGCCGCGGCCGTACAGCGCGGCGGGCCTTTCGCACAGGGCGTCGTAATTCGCGTTGCCGGGCAGCGCGGCAACCTTGTTAAACAGATTTCTTTCCATGTCTGAATTATACCACGTTCGTCCGCATATGTAAAGCCTCTTGCCGACGCGCTGACGGTGGCGGGTCGCGTTGTTACAATAAAAGATATGTTTAACTATTTTGTTAAAATATTACGTCGTATCGTGAAAATAATGTGCAAAAATCCTGCTATATAACATTTTTAAAAATATATAAGAAAATTTAATATATATTTTTAATAATTTTTTAAGCCGAAAAAGAGGGGGAGGGGCGGTATAAAAAGGGCATAAAAAGTCAATATGTTGTGGTGTGCGCCGTGCGCTTGCACTAAAACGGCGAAGTTTTAAAAAATCGGTGCGAAATCGGCTTAAATCGGGTTAAAAACGGGCAAAAAGATTAAAAAAATCCCAAAAAAGCCTGCAAAAATCAGTTGACACGGCGGGTGCGATATTATATAATAGTCAGGCGTGTTGAAGAACGTGCGTATAGGGATGAGGCGTAAAGTTACTTTAAATTCCCCTTAAAGCTGCGGGGAAAAGATAATTTACGCTGACAAATGTAGGGGCCTTGACCCCTGCGACTAACCGTGGCTTTGCTCTTTTGCGCCATTAAAATGGCGTTTTTTGATGTTAAAAGCGCGATACACACGGATAAGTTGACACGACGCAATGAATTTTTGTTAGTATAAAAAGGAGTTAAACATGGCAGGACAAAAAATCAGAATCAAACTTGTAGCTTACGATCACGAACTCGTTGACCTTGCGGCGTCGAGGATAGTTGAAACGATGAAGAAGAGCGGTGCCAAAATTTCCGGCCCCATTCCCCTTCCCACCGAGCGCGAGATAATCACCATACTCAGGAGCCCCCACAAGGACAAGGACAGCCGCGAACAGTTCGAACAGCGCACCTATAAGAGGATAATCGACATCTACACCCCCAACGCAAAGCTTTTGGATACCGTGCGCCTTCCCGCCGGCGTCGACATCAAAATCAAACTTTAACTTGTAAATAACCACGATACTCTACGAAACGGCACCGACGCTTTGCCGCGAAGCGGAAAAGATCGCGCTTTCGGCGCAAAATTCTTTCCGCTCCCGCCTATATATAATATAGTAAAGCGGCGCAATGTCCTTTTGCGGTATCAACGGTAAAAAATAAATCGGAGGATCTTTAACATTATGATTAAAGCAATCATCGGCCGTAAAGCCGGCATGACGCAGGTGTTTACGGCAGACGGCAAGGTAATACCCGTAACCGTCATCGAGGCAGGCCCCTGCCCCGTCGTCCAAATCAAAACTGTTGAAAAAGACGGCTATGCCGCTTTAAAGCTCGGTTTTGACAAGACGAGCGAAAAGGCTTTGACCAAACCCCAGCTCGGCCAGTTCAAAAAGGCCGGCGTAGAGCCCTGCAAGGTATTAAAGGAATTCAGGCTTAGCGACCTTTCTTCCTATGCCGTGGGCAACGAAGTCAAGGTCGACGTGTTCTCGGCCGGCGACAAGGTAGACGTTCACGGCGTAACCAAGGGCCACGGTTACAGCGGCGTAATCAAAAGATGGAATCAGCACCGCTTAAAGGAAACCCACGGCGTAGGCCCCGTGCACAGGGAACCCGGTTCCATGGGTGCGAACAGCTCGCCTTCGAGGGTATTCAAGAACAAGCGTCTTGCAGGTCAGTACGGTCACGAAAACGTAACCATTCAAAATCTTGAAGTGGTAAGAGTGGACGCGGAAAGAAACTGCATACTCATCAAGGGTTCCGTTCCCGGACCCGACGGCAGCGTCGTTACCATCAACGATACCGTTAAATAAGGAGGACTTAAAAAATGCCCAGCATTAAAGTATATAAAATGGACGGCACCGAGGCCGGCTCGATGGAGCTTTCAGAAAAGGTTTTCGGGGCCGAATACAGGGAAGAACTCATTCACCAGGCGGTAGTTACCCGCCTTGCCAATCAAAGACAGGGCACCAAGTCCACCTTAACCCGTACCGAAGTACGCGGCGGCGGCCGCAAGCCCTGGCGTCAAAAGGGCACCGGCAATGCCCGTCAGGGTTCCATCCGCGCACCCCAGTGGATAAAGGGCGGCGTCGTGTTCGCACCCAAGAGCAGGGATTTTTCCAAGGATATGAACAAAAAGGCCAAGGTTGCCGCGCTCATCTCCGCGCTCTCCAAAAAGGTTGCCGACGGCGAGCTTGTCGTTGTGGATAAGTTCTTGGTAAAAGAGGGCAAGACCAAAGAGATGGTGGCCTTCCAAAAGGCTCTCGGCCTCGATAAGTCGGCCGTTCTCGTAATGGATGACGACGACGCGAAAGTTATCGTTGCCGCAAGAAACATCCCCGCGCTCTCCACTCTGCCCGTCGAACAGATTTCGACGTACGAAGTTGTCGCAAACGCAAAGGTCGTTTTAACTCAGGCGGCCGTAAAGAAGATAGAGGAGGTCTACGGAGAATAATGTTAGCTCAGGACATCATTATAAAGCCCCTTCTCACCGAAAAGGGATACGACGGCATCGCCGACAAAAAGTATACGTTCATCGTTGCGAAGTCGGCCAACAAGTCGCAGATAAAGGACGCCGTTGAAAAACTGTTCAAAGTAGACGTTAAAAGCGTCAACACCGTAAACTGCAAAGGCAAGCTCAAAAGAATGGGCAGAAACGAGGGCTACACCCCCGACTATAAGAAGGCCGTCGTTCAGCTTAAAGCTGATTCCAAAACGATTGAGTTCTTCGATTCGTTATCCTGACAGGAGGTTAAAAAATGGCAGTTAAAAGATATAAACCGACATCCCCTTCCCGCCGCTTCATGACGGTGAGCGCGTATGACGAGCTCAGCGGGGATAAGCCCGAAAAAAGCCTTCTTCACGATAAAAGAAAGACGGGCGGCAGAAACAACACAGGCAAGATAACCGTTCGCCACATCGGCGGCGGCAACCGCATAAAGTATAGAATAGTAGACTTCAAGCGCAACAAGGACGGCATTCCCGCAACGGTCAAGTCCATCCAGTACGATCCCAACAGGTCGGCCAACATCGCGCTTTTGGCCTATGCCGACGGCGAAAAGAGGTATATCCTCGCCCCCGTCGGGTTAAAGGTCGGCGACAAGGTGATCTCCGGCCCCGCGGCCGACATCAAGGCGGGCAACTGCCTCGCGCTTGCAGACATCCCCGTAGGTACCGTGGTGCACGCCATCGAGCTTAAACCCGGCCGCGGCGCGCAGATAGCAAGAGCAGCCGGCATATCCGCCCAGATAATGGCAAAGGAAGGCGCGTACGCAACGCTCAGAATGCCCTCCGGCGAAATGAGGCTGGTATCCGTAAAGTGCAAGGCCACGATCGGTCAGGTAGGCAATCTCGAACACGAGATAATCTCCCTCGGCAAGGCGGGCAAAACGCGCTATCTCGGCGTAAGGCCCACCGTGCGCGGCTCGGTAATGAACCCCAACGATCACCCTCACGGCGGCGGCGAAGGCAAATCGCCCGTCGGTCATGCAGGCCCTATGACCCCTTGGGGCAAGCCTGCTCTCGGCTATAAGACGAGAAAGAAGAAGAACATCTCTTCCAAGTACATCTTGAAGAGGATCAACTAACGGAGGATAGAAAATGTCAAGAAGCGTTAAAAAAGGGCCTTACTACGAAGAAAGGCTTATGTCCAGAATAGAAGCCATGAACGCATCGGGCGAAAAAAAGGTAGTTAAAACCTGGTCGCGCGCAACGACTATATTCCCCCAGATGGTTGGTCATACGATAGCCGTATACGACGGCCGCAAGCACGTTCCCGTGTATGTGACCGAAGATATGGTAGGCTGCAAGCTCGGCGAGTTTGCTCCCACCAGAACATTCAAAGGCCATGCGGCAAAGACCGTTAAGAAGTAAGGAGATTAAGTTATGGCAAGCAACATGAAGAAAAAGACCGAAAAGATTGCCGCAACTAAGGATAAGCGTCCTTACGCAACGGCAAAGTATATAAGAATTTCCCCCTACAAGGTAAGAACCGTGCTCGCCCTCATCAGGGGCAAGAGCGTCGAAGACGCCGCCGCAATACTGACATATTGCAACAAGGGCGGCAGCGATGAAGTTAAAAAGGTGCTTTTAAGCGCGGCGGCAAACGCCGAACACAACTTCGGCATGGACAGAAGCGATCTGTACGTTGCCGAAACGTTTGCAAACGGCGGGCCTCATCTTAAAAGAATGCAGCCCGTATCCAAGGGCCGCGGCCACGCCATCTTAAAAAGAACCAGTCACATCACCGTAATACTCGACGCTAAGGAAATTTAAAGGAGACAAGCAAATGGGACAAAAAGTTAATCCTCACGGTTTAAGAGTAGGCGTTATCGCCCCCTGGAGCACTCAGTGGTACGCCGAAAAGAAAGATTTCGGCAAGCAGCTCAAGGAAGATAACGTTATCCGCAGCTTCCTTAAAAAGAAGTATTACGAAGCCGCCATCTCCAAGATATTCATCGTAAGAGCGGCCAACAAAATAGAAGTGACCATCTACACGGGTCGTCCCGGCGTGCTCATCGGCAAGGCCGGCTCGGAAATCGAGGTCATCAAAAAGGATCTTGCCAAGCTTTCGGGCGGCAAGGGCATCATAATCAACGTTAAAAAGATCGACAAGATCGATCAGGACGCACAGCTGGTGGCCGAAGCGGTGGCCTCGCAGCTCGAAAAGCGCGTATCGTACAGAAGGGCCATAAAGCAGCAGCTTTCCAAAGTGTCCAAGTCGGGCGTAAAGGGTGTAAAAATAACCGTAAGCGGCCGTTTGGACGGCAGGGAGATCGCCGGCAGCGAAAGCTATCACGATGGCTCAATTCCCCTTCAAACGATAAGGGCTGACATAGATTACGGCTTTGCAGAAGCTCACACCACTTTCGGCGTGCTCGGCGTTAAGTGCTGGGTATACAAGGGCGAAGTGCTTACGGGTGCCAAAAAGCTGATAATTTCGGACGGAGGCGAAGACTAATATGTTAATACCCAAGAGAGTTAAAAGAAGAATGCAGCACCGCGGCAGAATACGCGGCAGGGCTCAAAAGGGCAACAAAATTGCCTATGGCGAGTACGGCCTCGTAGCCGAAGAGGGCGGCAGGATCACTTCCAACCAGATAGAAGCGGCCCGTATCGCAATGACCAGGTTCATCAAGCGCGGCGGCCAGGTGTGGATAGATATATTCCCCCACAAGCCCATAACCAAACACCCTGCCGAAAGCCGTATGGGTTCGGGCAAGGGCGCGGTCGAATACTGGGTAGCCATCGTAAAGCCCGACAGAGTAATGTTTGAAATGGCGGGCGTATCCGAAGACGTCGCTCGCGAGGCAATGCGCCTTGCCGCGCACAAGCTGCCCGTAAAGTGCAAGTTCATAAAGAAAGAAGAAGGCGGTGAATCGAATGAAGGCTAAGGAACTTATCAATCTTACCGACGCAGAGCTTGAAACGAGGCTCGACGAATTAAAGACCGAGCTTTTCAATTTGCGTTTCCGCCATGCGGGCGGCCAGCTCGATAACCCCGCGCGCATCAACCTCGTAAAAAAGGACATCGCAAGGGTAAACACCGTTATCCGCGCAAGGCAGTTAAAGGGTTAAGGAGTTAAGCAATGGAAAGAACTACACTCAGAAAGGAAAGAGTAGGCCTGGTGGTATCCGACAAGATGGATAAAACCGTAGTCGTAGCCATCACCGAAAAGAGCAAACATCCCCTCTATAAAAAGACTATAACCAGAACGACCAAGTTCAAGGCGCACGACGAAGAAAACGCCTGCGGCGTGGGCGACAAGGTTAGAATAGTCGAAACCCGCAAGCTCTCCAAGGATAAGAACTGGAGAGTTGCCGAAATAATCGAAAAGGCTAAATAATTGCGTTTTCACCGGCAAGGATGTGCCCGAATTATGCCGTATGCGCGGAATGAACTCCCCAATTTATTTTTCGGTCCGCGCGTACAGGGTAATCGGCCGCAGGGCGGCGGGGCGCATCCCTATACCGCATAACAAAACGGCATTGAACGCGGCATATATGCAGGTCAATGTCAAAAAAGAGTTGTAAGTGACATAAAAGGAGATTTATATGATACAACCTCAGACAAGGCTCAAAGCCGCAGACAACAGCGGCGCGAAAGAGCTTATGTGCATAAAGGTTCTCGGCGGCTCGTTCAGAAAGACGGGCAACATCGGCGACGTCATCGTCTGCTCGGTAAAAACCGCAACCCCCGGCGGCGCGGTCAAAAAGGGCGACGTGGTAAAGGCCGTAATAGTAAGAACCACCAAAGGCATTCAGCGCAACGACGGCACATATATCCGTTTCGACGACAACGCGGCCGTAATCATCGGTTCCAACCAGGAGCCCCGCGGCACGCGTATCTTCGGCCCGATCGCAAGGGAACTGCGCGAAAAGAACTATATGAAGATAATTTCCCTCGCTCCCGAGGTTCTTTAATTAAAGGAGAATAGCTATGAACGTAAAATTGAACGATAATGTTTTGGTTATCACCGGAAAGGACGCGGGCAAGCAGGGCAGAGTAATTGCCACATCTCCCAAGAACGGCAAGGTGGTAGTCGAAGGCGTAAACATTCAGCACAAGGCTCAAAAGGCCCGCCGCGCAAACGAAGTTTCCAAAATCAACGAACAGCCCGGCGCGATCGACGTATCCAACGTAATGGTGGTGTGCGACGCCTGCAAGAAACCCGTAAGAGTAAAACACAGCGTCGAAGGCGGCAAAAAGGTAAGAGTATGCCCCAAGTGCGGCGCAGTGCTCGACAAGGCGTACGCCGGCAAGAAGAGCGCGAAGGCAGCCGAAAAGGAAGCTCCCAAAAAGCGCACCCGCAAGCGCGCCGCCAAGAAGACGGAGGAAGCCGAAGGCTCGGCCGAATAACAGGAGGATGGCATTAGAATATGGCAGAAAAAGTATATAACAGCAGAGTGGCAAAGCAGTACGCCGAAGAGGTCGTACCCGCCCTCGTTAAAAAGTTCGGCTACAAGAACCCCATGGAAGTGCCCAAGCTTGTAAAAATCGTAATCAGTTCGGGCCTCGGCGACATAAAGGACAACGCAAAGTCCATCCAGCTCGCTGTAAACGAAATCAAGCAGATAACCGGCCAGCAGCCCATACTCACAAAGGCCAAAAAGTCGGTTGCGAACTTCAAGGTGCGCGAGGGCATGTCGGTAGGCATAAAGGTTACGCTGCGCGGCAAGATGATGTATGAATTCTATGATAAATTCGTATCCATCGCGCTGCCCCGCGTCCGCGACTTCCGCGGCGTACCCGCCGACAGCTTCGACGGCAAGGGCAACTACAACATGGGCATAAAGGAACAGCTCATCTTCCCCGAAATCCAGTACGATCAGGTCGAAAAGATCCGCGGCATGGATATATGTTTTGTTACCACGGCCAAGACCGATGAAGAAGCAAGAGAACTTTTAAGGGCAATGGGTATGCCCTTCAAGAAGTAAGGAGAACAAATAATATGGCAAAGAAGTCAATGATAAACAAGCAGCAAAGACCTGCAAAGTACTCCACGAGGGCATACACCAGATGCTCTATCTGCGGCAGACCTCATGCAGTGCTCCGCAAGTACGGAGTATGCCGTATCTGTTTCAGAAACCTTGCTTATAAGGGCGAAATCCCCGGCGTTAAAAAGTCGAGCTGGTAATAAGGAAGGAGGTTAAAAAGATGACAGATCCCATCGCAGATATGCTCACGCGCATCAGAAACGCGCTCATGGTAAACAAAGAAACCGTCGAAGTGCCTTCTTCCAAAATGAAAAAGGCCATCGCGGAAATAATGCTTGCCGAAGGCTATGTGTCCGACGTAAAATTCGTTGAAGACGGTCTTTCGGGCAAACTCGTAATCACTCTCAAATACGCAGGCAAAAGGCAGCCCGTTATCAACGGCCTTCAAAGGATATCCAAGCCCGGCCTCCGCACCTATGCGAATGTTGAAAGCATGCCCAAGGTAATGGACGGACTCGGCGTGGCCATTCTTTCCACCAACAAGGGCGTAATGACGGATAAGCAGGCAAAGGCCGCAAACGTCGGCGGCGAAGTGCTGTGCTACATCTGGTAAGAGGAGGTAATTTAAAGTTATGTCAAGAATAGGTAAATTACCCGTACATCTTCCCGCAGGCGTAACCGTAACGTTCGAAAACGGTCTGCTCACCGTAAAGGGTTCAAAGGGCACTTTGACCCAGCAGGTGGCGGGCGACATCGACATCAAGGTCGAAGGCGGCGTTGCGCACGTTATAAAAAAGGTTGATACAAAGGAACTCGAACCCAAGCACGGCCTGTACCGCGCGCTTCTCCACAACATGGTGGTGGGCGTAACCCAGGGCTACACCAAGTCCTTAAAAGTAAACGGCGTCGGCTGGAAGGTTGCCAAACAGGGCAACAAGCTCGTTCTCAACGTAGGTTTTTCTCACCCCGTTGAATTTGCCGAGCCCGCAGGCGTGACCCTCGCCTGCCCCAGCGCGAACGAAATCACCGTTACGGGCATCGACAAGACCCTCGTCGGCCAGACGGCCGCCAACATCAGGGGCATCCGCGTTCCCGAACCTTACCACGGATACGGCATCGCTTACAGCGACGAAGTTATCGAGCGCAAGGAAGGCAAAACGGGCGGCAAGGGCAAAAAGTAATAAAGGGCATGCAAGTAATTGCGGGTATGCAGCTTAATGCTGCGGCTTAAACGCGGGACTCCTCCCGCGGCAGCCCAATCCGCGAAAAATCCGGGCCGCATTCGCCGCGTCGCGCGGCGGGGTCGGGCTTGCTCTTGAATATATTTTTATATATTTTAAAAGGAGACATCATGATTAAAAAAATCAACAAGAATGCGGAAAGACTCCGCCGCCACGTAAGAGTGCGCAAAAAGCTCTCCGGCACGGCGGAAACCCCCAGAATGAGCGTCTACCGCAGCCTCAACCATATCTACGTTCAGGTAATAGACGACATTAAGGGCGTAACCTTATGCTCCGCTTCCACGATGGAAAAGGACGTTAAGGCTCAGATCAAGGACATGACCAAGACCGACGCGGCCAAAACCGTGGGCAAGGTCGTTGCCGAGCGCGCGCTGGCCGCGGGCATCAAGCAGGTCGTGTTCGACAGGGGCGGCTATCTCTATACGGGCCGCGTACAGGCATTGGCCGACGGCGCAAGGGAAGCCGGACTTAATTTCTAAGGAGCAGGGCTATGGAAGAAAAGAAAGAAAGAACCCAGAGAAGAGATTCAAGACCCAGAAGGAGAGATGAAGACGACGGCTTCATCAAAAAGCTCATTCAGGTAAACAGAGTAAGCAAAACCGTTAAAGGCGGCCGCAACATGCGCTTCGCCGCACTCGTTGTAGTGGGCGACGGCAAGGGCTCGGTAGGTTACGGCATGGGCAAGAGCAAGGAAGTGCCCGAAGCTATCGAAAAGGCCACCGCAATGGCAAAGCGCAACCTCATAAAGTGCAACCTCAAAGATACGTCCATTCCCCACACGGTAAAGGGCATATACGGCAGGGGCGCGGTATTGATGATGCCCGCCGCACAAGGTACCGGCGTTATCGCGGGCGGCCCCGTCCGTGCCGTTATGGAAGCGGCAGGCGTAAAGGACATCCGCACCAAGTCGCACGGCACCAACAACCCCATCAACTGCGTAAAGGCCGCCGTTGCGGGTCTTGCCGCTCTCAAATCGCCCGAAGACATCGCTTCGGCTCGCGGCAAATCCGTAGAGGAAATATTGGGCTGAGAAGGAGGACATCATGGTAAAGATAACATTGATAAAGAGCCCCTCCAACGAAACCAAGAGCGTAAAGGCCACCGTGGCCGCGCTCGGGCTTAAAAAGATCCGTTCCACAAAAACCCTCGAATCTACCCCCGCAAACATGGGTCAGATCAAAAAGGTCGCCTATCTTTTAAAGGTAGAAGAGGTTTAATAAGGAGAAGAAATCATGAGAATAGATACATTACAGCCCGCACAGGGCGCAACGACTTCTCCCAAGAGATTAGGCAGAGGCATCGGTTCCGGCAAGGGCAAAACTTCCGGCAAGGGTCACAAGGGCCAGTGGGCCCGTTCGGGCGGCGGCGTTCGCCCCGGCTTCGAAGGCGGCCAGATGCCCCTCAACAGAAGGATCCCCAAGAGGGGTTTCCACAACAAGTGGGCAACGTCGTACCTCATCATCAATCTTTCGCAGCTCTCGTCCGTACCCGCGGGCACGGTAGTGGACTACGAATACGTTGTTTCCAATTCGCTCGCAAAGAACGTTAAGAACAACGGCGGACTCAAAGTCCTCGGCGGCGGCGAAATCTCGGTCGCCCTCACCGTAAAAGCTTCGGCCTTTTCCGCATCCGCAAAGGAAGCCATCGAAAAGGCGGGCGGTACCGCAGAGATCGTAAAGTAATCATTACGCAGGCGGTATTACCCGCCGAAGGAGAGCAACCGAATGTTTGAAACAATAAAAAATTGTTTTAAGAACAAGGAAATCCGCAAAAAGATCTGGATAACCCTCCTGATTTTGCTCATTTTCCGTCTGGGCTGCTATATCCCCGTTCCGGGCATGAACGCAGACAGCTTTGCCAGTCAGATAAACGACGTATCCTTTCTGGAACTGATGTCGTCGATAACCGGCGGCTCGCTGGCAAACGCAACTCTGTTCGCGCTCGGCATCAGCCCCTATATCAATGCCTCCATTATAATCCAGTTATTAAGCGTAGGCATTCCCTACCTCGAACGCCTTTCAAAGCAGGGCGAAGAGGGCAGAAAAAAGATAGCTCAGATAACCAGATATGTAACGATAGCCCTCGCGGTTGCGCAGGCCATCGGCATTATAGTAAACTTCGGCATTCAGGGCGAGGCGATCGAACTTCACCTCTTCGGCGAAGCCGGCATAGGCACGACGGGTGCCCAGTGGATAGCGGGCATATTCCTCACCGTGGTATACACTGCGGGTGCAATGCTCGTTATGTGGCTGGGTGAAAGAATAACCGAATACGGCGTGTCCAACGGCATTTCGCTCATCATCTTCGCCGGCATCATATCCACGGCCGGCAGCCAGCTCGTCGCCAAGTTTATCGACGTATTCACCGGTTCTCCCGAAGTGCTTTGGGAGATCGCGGGCTTCATCATTCTCACCGTGGCAGAGTTCACGGCCATCGTCGCCGTAGACCTCTCCGAAAGAAAGATCCCCGTTCAGTATGCCAAACAGGTGAAGGGCAGAAGGATGTACGGCGGCCAGTCGTCCGTCATCCCCATGCGCATAGCCGGCGCGGGCGTAATGCCTCTCATCTTCGCATTCGCATTCATCTCCGTGCCCGCCATGCTCGCGTCCCTCTTCTGGCCCGGTTCCGACTTCGAACTCGGCGTGGCGGAATGGTTCTCAGGCTCCGGCGCATGGTACGGCCAGCTCATCTACATGGTAACGCTGTGCCTGTTCATCTTCGGTTTCTCGTTCTTCTATGCATCCATGCAGTTCAATCCCGAAGACGTGTCCAAAACCATTCAGCAGAACGGCGGCTTCATTCAGGGCATCCGTCCGGGCAGACCCACGGCCGACTATTTAAAGAGGATAAACAACCGCATAACGCTGTTCGGCGCGATATATCTTTCGCTCGTTGCGTTCATACCCTCCATTCTGGGTATAATCGCTTCGGCCCTCAGCTGGAATACCGACCTCATCTCGGTATTCTCCACAACGGGTATCCTCATCGTCGTATCCGTCGCTCTCGAACTGGATAAGCAGCTTCAGTCGCAGCTGATGATGAAGAACTACAAGGGCTTCTTAAAGTAATAGAAAATCATACAAACGTGCGCGCATATGCTGCGGTAAACGGCATATGCGCGCCAAAAAATCAATAAAGGGAGGAAGCAGTCATGAACATCGTATTACTCGGCGCGCCCGGTGCGGGCAAGGGTACGCAGGCCGCGTTCATCAAAGAAAGGTACGGCCTTGCGCATATCTCCACGGGCGACATATTCAGAGCCAACATCAAGGGCGGCACACCCATCGGTAAAGTGGCTAAAAGCTACATCGACGCGGGCAAGCTCGTTCCCGACGAGGTAACCTGCGAGCTTGTAAAGGACAGACTCTTAAACGGCGAACTCGGCGCGGGGTTCATGCTCGACGGCTTCCCCCGCAACATATTCCAGGCCAAGGAGCTGGATACCTTTGCCAAAGTGGATCTGTGCGTAAACATCGACGTGGATAAGTCGCTGCTCATGGACAGGATCTGCGGCAGAAGGATGTGCAGCTGCGGCGCGACCTACCACGTTTCGACGCTGGACGGCGCAACCACCTGCGCAAAGTGCGGCAAGCCGCTGTACCGGAGGGACGACGACAATCCCGAAACGGTTGAAGCCCGTCTGAACACCTATGCGGCGCAGACGGCTCCGCTTGTCGATTACTACGCTGCGCAGGGCAAGCTCTGCACGGTAAACGGGGGCGCGGGTTCGCCCGAACAGGTATTCGCAGCAATCGCCGCGGAACTGGATAAGTACGTTAAATGATAAGCATAAAGACGCCTCAGGAAATCGCGTACATGCGCGAAAGTTGCAGGATTGTAAAGGAAACGCTTGAATTCGTGGGCAAGAACATCCGCGCGGGTCTTACCACAAAGGATGTCGACGACATGGTGTACCGCTACATAATCTCGTGCGGGGCGCGGCCGTCGTCGCTCGGCTACGAAGGTTATCCCGCAAGCTCGTGCGTGTCGGTAAACGACGTCGTCGTGCACGGAATACCTTCCGACAGGATAATAGAGGACGGCGACATAGTAAGCGTGGACATCACCGCCGAAAAGAACGGCTTCAACGGCGACGCCGCAAGAACGTTTATGATAGGCGACGTGTCCGAAGAAAAGAGGCAGCTCGTCCGCGTGACCGAAGAATGCTTTTTTAAAGCCGTCGAAGGTCTGTGCGCGGGCACTCCCCTGTACGACATCGGCTACGCCGTGCAGACCCATGCCGAAAGTTTCGGCTACGGCGTCGTGCGCACGCTTGTCGGCCACGGAATCGGCCGCGACATGCACGAAGACCCTTCGGTTCCCAACTTCGGCAAAAAGGGTACGGGCATGCGCCTTAAAGCGGGCATGACGATATGCATAGAGCCGATGATAAACGCCGGCACATACAAAGTTAAATTCCACCGCGACGGCTGGACGGTAACCACTCTCGACGGCAAACCTTCGGCCCATTACGAAAATACAGTGCTCATAACCGATAACGGAGTGGAAATACTCACCCTCTGATGCGAAAAAATTGCGCAAACGGGTCTTCGGGACTTGCAACTTTTTCAAAAAAGATATATTATTATATATGGCGGAGGGCGCGAAATGAAAGTACACCGGCCCGCTGTGGGCATGATATGCGCAAGCGCGCAGGGCAGGGATAAGGATTGCATATATGTGATCTGCGGCATACAGTCGCCGTCGTTCGTATACGTTGCGGACGGCGCGGGCAAAAAGCTGAATTGTCCCAAACGCAAAAACGTAAAACATCTCGTGCTTACGGCGCACAACGCCGCGCAGTACGGTGCGGATTTTTCAAACGGTAGTATAAACGACTGCATTCTGGCGTATGCCATAAAGCAGTACAAAACCTTAAAAAATCAGGTCGGAGGAAGTAAAATTGTCTAAGGACGATGTAATCGAGGCCGAAGGCAGGGTAATAGAGTGCCTGCCCAACGCCAACTTCAAAGTTCAGCTTTCCAACGGTTACGTTATAACGGCCTACATTTCGGGCAAACTTCGCATGAACTATATAAGGATCATCGAAGGCGACATGGTAAAGCTTGAAATGAGCCCTTATGATTTGACCAAAGGCAGAATAACCTGGCGCAGCAAGGGCTAAGCTCTTATCCGCCTTAAAAAAAATTCAGGAGATCATCACAATGAAAGTAAGACCTTCAGTAAAGCCTATGTGCGACAAGTGCAAAGTAATCAAAAGAAACGGCAAGGTTATGGTAATCTGCTCCAAGAACAAGAGCCATAAACAACGCCAGGGCTAAAATAATGAACCGTTCGGGTCGTCGCTCTTTGCGTTCGGCTCGGATTGCGTCGTAAAACCGTCAAAACTGTTTTGTCGCGCAAAACTGCGTTTTGCGCGAAGCATTAAAAACGTTCGGCGCGGCCGCAAGTCGGATCCGCATCGCTTCGCAAAGCGGGCATGTTCCCGCGAACAGGCGGAGGAGAATTCCGTACAGCGTCGCTTCGGCACGAACGATTGTAAGCGCGGCGGCTCGCTGCGCAAAAAACTTTGATTATATTGACAGAGCTGATTTTCCAATGCCGGCACATTGCAGCGTGGAAGATGTATCTCGCGGCGTTCGAACAGTCCTCGGTTTTGTGCAGAGGGGCGCGTTGGACGGCGGGAAACTCTATCACTATAAAAATATTTCGGCGGAAGGGCGGCAGTCATTCCAATCTACGCAACTTTCCGCACGGTTGACATACACATTAAAATTTTCCAATTAAAAATTAACGGAGGAAATAAATCGTTATGGCACGTATTGCCGGTGTAGATTTACCCAGAGAAAAGAGAATCGAAATAGGTTTAACCTACATTTACGGTATCGGGCTTACGACAAGCAAAAAAATTCTTGCCGCAACCGGTATCGATCCCGACACGAGAGTTAAGGACCTTGACGAAACGCAGGTTTCCAAGCTTCGTGAATATATCGACCACAATTACAGAGTGGAGGGCGAATTGAGGTCGGAAGTCTCCCTCAACATCAAGCGTCTTATGGAAATCGGCTGCTATCGCGGCATCCGTCACAGAAAGGGCCTGCCCGTACGCGGACAGTCCACCAAGAGGAACGCAAGAACCCGCAAGGGCCCCCGCCGCACCGTGGCAAAGAAGAAGGGCGCAAAGTAATAGGGAGGTAACTTAAATGGCAGCAACAAAAAGGACAACAGTTTCCAGAAAGCGCAAAGAGCTTAAAAAGGTTGACAAAGGTCAGGTACACATTCAGTCATCCTTCAATAATACTTTGGTTACGGTAACCGACGCCCAGGGCAACGCTCTTGCACAGTCCAGCGCGGGCGCGCTCGGCTTCAAGGGTTCCAGAAAGGGCACTCCTTTCGCAGCTCAGATGGCATGCGAAACGGCGGTTAAAGCGGCAAAAGAACACGGACTTCGTTCGGTAGAAGTTTATGTAAAAGGCCCCGGCGCGGGCAGAGAGTCTGCTATTCGTGCAATAGCTGCTTGCGATGTGGAGATAACGCTCATTTCCGACGTGTCCCCCATCCCTCACAACGGTTGCAGACCCCCCAAGCGCAGAAGAGTATAATCGGAGGAGAGATTAAGATATGGCAACTTACAGAGAAGCAAAATGCCGCCTTTGCAGAAGAGAAGGCGCGAAACTCTTTTTAAAGGGCGATAAGTGCTATAACGGCAAGTGCCCTTTTGAAAAACGTCCCGTAGCTCCCGGTCCCCACGGCGCGGGCAGAAGAAAGGTTTCCGAATACGGCCAGCAGCTGCGCGAAAAGCAAAAGGTAAAGCGCATCTACGGCGTACAGGAAGGCCAGTTCAGAATGTATTACGAAAAGGCCGACGCCATGAAGGGTATCACCGGTGAAAACATGCTTTCGCTCCTTGAGCGCAGGCTTGACAACGTAATTTACAGAATGGGCATAGGAGTAAGCCGCGCACAGGCCCGCCAGCTTGTAAATCACGGCCACTTCACCGTAAACGGCAAAAAGGTAAACATTCCCTCGTACATCGTAAAGGCGGGCGACGTTATAGCCGTAAAGGAAAACAAAACCTCCAACAAATATTTCGAAGCCTTAAAGGGCGCAAAGGCCGCAAACCTGCCCAAGTGGCTTGAATTCAACCCCGAAAAATTAGAGGGCAAAATAATAGCTCTTCCTGCAAGGGACGACATCGACAGCCAGATTGCCGAGCATATGATTGTCGAGTTCTACTCCAAATAATAATATAATTTAAGTTAAGGAGGTAGTTTATGATCGAAATGGATATGCCCAAGATCACGGTGGACGAAAGCGAGGACGTGTCCTACGCCAAGATAGTCGTTGAACCGCTTGAAAAGGGCTTCGGTCTTACAATAGGCAACTGCTTAAGAAGAATACTCCTGTCCGCGCTCCCCGGCGCGGCCGTGCAGGGCATAAGGTTTTTAGACGGCTCTGTAAAGCACGAGTTTTCGGCGGTTGCGGGGGTTAAGGAAGACGTAACCGAAATTATCCTTAACTTAAAGTCGCTTGCAATTAAAACCAAGATAACCGATAAGGACTATGTAAAGGTCGTGCACCTTTACAAAGAAGGCCCTTGCGAGGTAAAAGCCAGCGACATATCGCAGGACGCAGAGATAGAAATAATCAACGGCGACCAACACATTTGCACCGTGGATGCGGGCGGCAAGATAGATATGGAACTTACCGTCGGCCGCGGCCGCGGCTATAAGGGCGCGGATCATACCCGCACCGAACTTATCGACTATATTCCCATCGATTCGATATACACGCCCGTCAAAAAGGTCAACTATCAGGTTGAAAACACCCGCGTCGGCCAGAATACCGACTATGACAAGCTCACCCTGGAAGTATGGACAAACGGCGCGTTCTCCGCAAAGGAGATAGTTTCGCTTGCGGCAAAGATAATGCAGGATCACATTTCGCTGTTCGTCGATCTTTCGGACACTATCAGAGAAATGGACATCCTTGTCAAAAACGAGGACGACCGTCAGCAAAAGATACTTGCGATGGCCATCGAAGACATGGATCTTTCGGTGCGTTCCTACAACTGCTTAAAGCGCGCAAATATCCACACGGTGGAAGATTTAACCAAAAAGACCGAGGAAGAAATGTTAAAGGTAAGAAACCTCGGCAGAAAGTCTTTGGATGAAGTTATATTAAAGCTTCAATCTTACGGGCTTTCGTTATCAAACAAGGAGGACTAACTTAAAATGCCCGGCAAATTAGGAAGAACATCGGCTCAAAGAAACGCTCTGCTCAGAAATCAGGCGTCCGAGCTCTTGTGGTATGGCAAAATAAAGACAACTCAGGCAAAGGCAAAGGAACTTCAACCCTATGTTGAAAAGATAATCACCAAGGCCGTAAACACCTACGACCTCAACGAGGAAAAGGAAGTTGTAAAAACCGATGCCAAGGGCAAGCAGACCACCGTTAAAGTGGTTAAAGACAGCCCCAAAAAGCTGGCTGCCCGCCGCGCAATCATGGCAAAACTGCGCGACCTTCAGGAAATCAAAGGCTTCAACGAAAAGAAGTCCGAATACAAGGCCCGCACCAAGGACATCAAGCATCCCTTAATGGAAAAGCTCTTCAACGAGATCGCTCCCAAGTACGCTCAGCGCAAAGAGGAAGTCGGTCAGGGCGGCGGCTACACCCGCATCTACCTTCTCGGCGAACGTCGCGGCGACGGTGCAGAAGAGGCCATTATCGAGCTTGTGTAAGCGGCCGGTTAAAATCATATCAAATATCGGCGCGGGCAACGCCCGCCGCCGCAGCGCAAAAAAGCAACCTTTAAACGGTTGCTTTTTTGCTGTTCCGATTTTATAAAAATTGGCCCAATGTCAAATGACGGGGTATAGCAGATCGAAGAAATCCGAAGAATAAAGGCGGCATGTCGGCAATTTTACGACGATACGGTGGTATTTTGTCTACTTATAAGGAATTCCTTACTAAAATATAGTATTCCTTACCAAAATCTTATAAAGAATTACTGTGTTCCATCTAAGAATTTGATAATTTGCACCTATTTTTATTTGTCGCTGGGACGGTATGCGCCGCAGCGGGGGGGCACCCGCAGTTTTAAATTTACTAAAACATAACGGCATGCAAAAAAGGTTGCGCGGCGGGCGCGGCGGTGGTATAATTTTTTGAGGTGAAATTATGCGTTACTGTGTATCCGATCTCCACGGCAAATACGACCTGTTTTTAAAACTGCTCGACAAAATCAAATTTTCCGATTCCGACGTGCTGTACGTCTGCGGCGACATAATAGATAAGGGCGAAGACAGCATAAAGCTGTTAAAGCTTCTTTTGTCCATGCCCAACGCCCGCTGCATAGCGGGCAATCACGAATACGCCTTTATAAAGTACTGCCGTTCCATCAAAAAAAAGACGGCCGAAAGCCGTGGCGGTCTTTTAAAGGTATTGCAGGATTACTTTGTTTCTCCCGACGGCAAACTGCTTGACGAGGTGGCGGTGCGCGGCATAAAATGTTTGCCGTTCTATATCGAAGAGCAAAATTTCATCTGCGTTCACGCGGGGCTGCCGCTCGGCAGGGATGCGCGCATAGTGTCGCCAGAACTCGTCGAGCGCGAATTTATTGCGGGCGACCGCAGATTTAAAGATCCCGACGTGCTTCCCAAGGACAGCAAGTGCGTATTCTTCGGGCATACGCCCACGCGCAACGTGTGCGGCCGTGACGAGATACTCGCCTATATCCGGCCGAATAGCAGCGGTAAGAATATTGCCGACTACATAAAAGTCCACCTGGATACGCGCGCATGGTTCAGCGGCGTGATGGGCTGTTTTTGCATAGATACCTGCCGTGCCGAATATGTGCGGCTGAATTGAGGATTTTAAAGGCGGGGCGGCCGCGCGTTTAAGCGCGGCCGCCCCGCCGTATTGTCCGTCGTTTTGGTCAACAGGCATTTTCGCCGCGGCATGTGTGCGCGGGAATGCCTTAAAGCATTGCCAGAGTATCTGCGGCGTTGGTATCGGGTTTTACTTTGGGCATTATGCGGGCTATATTGCCCTCTTCGTCGATGAGAAATGTGGTGCGCACAACGCCCATGCTTGTTTTGCCGTAAAGTTTTTTCTCCTGCCACACCCCGTAGGCTTCTATGGCCTGTCTGTCGGGGTCGGAGAGCAAAATAAAGGGAAGATTGAATTTTTCGGCGAACTTCGCGTGTGAAGAAACACCGTCGCGGCTTATGCCTATCACTACGGCGTTTTTGGCTTTGAACGCCTCATATGCAGCGGCGAACGCGCATGCCTGGCGCGTACAGCCCGGCGTGTTGTCCTTGGGATAAAAGTATAAAACCACCTTTTTGCCCAAAAAATCCTTCAATGAAACATCTTCGCCCCGCGCGTTTTGCAGCGTGAACTGCGGTGCCTTTTCGCCTGTCTGCAACATATCTGCCTCCGTTTAAAAATTCGGGCGGTGCCGCCCTGTTCCCATTATAATATTTTGTGCCCGTCGCGGCAACCGTTTTAAGCGGCTAAACGGGTTTTCGCGCATAAAATTTGCGTCGGCCCGCAATTTTAATTGACATTGGCGGCGGGAGTGGTATACTGATTCAAAATACATTGCGCGGCCGTTTCAAGCGGCCGCGCAAGCATGTAAAAGGAGTTTTATGCGCGGAGGAAAAACCGGGGCAGCCGTCGATATGACGGGCGGCCCGCTGTTTAAAAATATCTTTCTTTTCAGTCTGCCGCTGATGCTTTCAAACGTGCTGCAGGTGTTGTTCAATATGTCCGACGTGGCCGTGGTGGGCAGGTTCAGTTCCGATGTAAACGCGCTCGGCGCGGTGGGGTCAACCGCCACATATGTGGCGTTGTTCACAGGCCTTTTGATAGGCTTGGGCACGGGCGTAAATGCAGTGGTGGCGCAAAGACTGGGCGCGGGCGACGATAGCGGCGCGGCGCGCACCGCGCATACCGCGCTCATTGTTTCGGCCGCGTTCGGACTGGTCGTTGCTGCGCTGGCCATCGGTTTGGCCCGCCCCGTGCTCACTCTCATGGGCACAAAGGCCGACTATCTGCCCGGCGCGCTGACATATGTATACATATATTTCACGGGTGCGGCGGGTACGGCCGTGTACAATTTCGGAAACGGCGTGTTTTCGGCCGACGGCGACACGCGCAAGCCGCTTGTGTTTCTTACGATAGCCGGCGCGACCAACATAGTTTTAAATCTGTTTTTTGTTATCGTGTGCGGCATGTCGGTCGAAGGCGTTGCGCTTGCTTCAACCATATCCCAGTGGCTTTCGTGTATATTGATAGTGGTGTCGCTTACAAAAACCGATCGCCCCTACAAACTGCGGCTGTCCCTTTTAAAGGTGGACGGCAAGATAGTAAAGCACCTGCTGCTCACAGGCATACCCGCGGGCATTCAAAACGCCATATTCCAGCTTGCAAACCTGTTTATACAGTCGGGCATAAACACCTTCGATAAATCGGTGGTGGAGGGCAACACGGCCGCCGTAAACGCCGATACGCTCGTTTTCGAGCTGATGGCCGCATTCTACACCGCGGGTACGAGTTTTATAGGTCAAAACTTCGGCGCGGGCAGGCGCGAGCGCATTTTAAAGTGCTATTTTATAAGCGTCGGTTATGCATTTGTTGCGGGGCTGGCTCTCGGCCTCGGCATATATGCTTGCAGCGACGCGTTTTTATCGATATTCACAAAGGGTGCCGCCGTGATCGAAGCGGGCCGCAGCAGACTGGGCGTAATGTGCCTGTCGTATGCCGTTTCCGCATTCATGGACGGCACGATAGCCGCCGCAAGAGGCCTTAACAAAACGATAGTCCCCACCGTGCTCGTAATTCTCGGTTCGTGCGTGTTCAGGGTGTTCTGGGTATACGTTATATTCCCCATACAGGGCACAACCACGCTGCTGTATCTGCTCTATCCCGTTTCGTGGTTGATAACGGCCGCGGCCGAAATAATTTATTTCGTCTTCGCATACCGCGGCGCGGTCAGGCTGATAACCCCGCCCGACGGGGGTCTGCAAAAAGACAAAGCCGAGGCATCTCCGGCAAAGTAGTGTAAGGCCGCTTTGTGCATAGTCTGTTTGTCGGCCATTTTCGCGGAAGCATAATACGCGGTATGAGCCGCATGATATACGCCCGCCGCGCAAAGTGCGGCGGGCGTATAAATTATAACCATGCCCATTGACAAACGACAATATCTGCTTTATAATATCTGTGGATGTAATGCCGTGCGGATACCGATTTCGCTTGTATACAGGGGGCTTGCGCGGGCGGGCCGAGACTCTGCAATTTCTTTAATAAACGGTATTCGCCGCAGTATATATGGGGGGGGGAATTATTAAAAACCGCCATGAAACGATTTGTTGAATATTTAAAATCGACATGCTCACGCATGCAAGCGGGCCGCAGCGAAAGCGCGGCAAAGTCATTTGTGCGCATGCTGCTGCCGTTTATCGCCTGCCTGACGACGGGTTTGATGATGGGCTGGCCTGCCGGTTCGGAAGCGGTCGTCGCCGTAAGCGTTATCACTTCGTTTACAGCCGCCCTTGCCTGTTCGACGGCAAGCGTCAGGCCCGGTGCGATTGAGCCCGCGCCGATTTCGCGCAAGAACGGCACGTTAAGTTTTATTCTTTCAAGTATGGCGGCGACAGCGGTTCTCTGCGTCTGTTTTATCCTGATATGGGCCGTCGTTCTGCTCGTTGCCGAAGCGTGCGGTGAGGGGAGCGGATTTTCCTATCGGTTCGGCTTCGCCGCATTTGTCTTTTCCGCTGCGGCCGCGGCGTATTGTTACGGCGGCACGATGTGGGTGTGCTATAAAACTTCGTTTAAAAGCATGATAGTAAGGGGTGTAATATTTATCGTCTTTTCCGCCGGCATATGTTTTTATATTCTGGTGTGGGCGGCAGAAATTATAGCGTATGCCATCGTCGTGCTCTTTTATGTGGCGTACGGCGTCGAACCGGACGTTGCCGCCCCCGCGCTCGGCTATGCCGTAACGGTGGTAGTTCCGTTGGTGTGCGCCGCCGTGCTTGCATTGGGCGTGGCGCACGTCGTCCTGACCGAAAAACGCCGCCTTAAAGAGGGGCATTATGGTCGTAAGCGGCTAAAAAGCTGCTCTGCGTTGGCTTTAATGAAAACATAAAAGAGGGCGTGGCGGCTGCATCTTAATTTTTGCGCCTTCGGATTCGCGGTTGCGGCGGGAGTATTCCGCGCGGAAATCCTTTCGCCGCACTTAAATTTTTAAAAAAATCCGCATTAAAATATTTGTAAAAACAACCGCCGTGTGCTATACTAATACCACAAAATATACAGGAGATACCTTTTATGGCCAAGATAACAAAGGACACTTTAATTGTCGATTGTCTTAAAATCAATCCCAACAGCGCAGAGATCCTTCAATCCGTCGGCATGCATTGCCTCGGCTGCGCAATGGCTCACGGCGAAACGATAGAAGAGGCCGTGTTCGTGCACGGCAACGATCTCGAAGCTCTGCTTGCAAAGCTCAACGAGGGTGTAAAGGACTAAAAAGCAATTCCGCCGCCGCAGGCTTGCCTGCGGCGGCTTGCCGTATGCGCGCATTTTAAAGGAGGCGGCATGAACGCTGATATTCAGGCTCTTCAAAGCATGATAGAGCAGAGCGACAATATAGTTTTCTTCGGCGGCGCGGGCGTTTCCACCGAAAGCGGCATACCCGATTTCCGCTCGCGGGACGGGCTGTATAATCAAAAGTATAAATTCCCGCCCGAAAGCATCATTTCGCACACGTTTTTCGTGCGCAGGCCCGAAGAGTTTTACGAATTTTACCGCGACCGCATGCTCGCGCTTGAAGCAAAACCCAATGCCGCTCACCTTTTTCTCGCACGGTTGGAGGCGGCGGGTAAATTAAAGGCCGTGGTAACGCAGAACATCGACGGACTGCATCAGGCCGCGGGCAGCAAAAACGTGTTCGAACTGCACGGCTCGGTGCACCGCAACTACTGCATGCGCTGCGGCAGATTTTACGACGCGGAATATATAAAGGAGTCGTCTGGCATTCCGCGCTGTGCCTGCGGGGGGATAATAAAGCCCGACGTGGTTTTGTATGAAGAGGGGCTTGACGCCCGCGTCGTCGAGGGCGCGGTTTCGGCCATATCCTCCGCCGATATGTTGATTGTCGGCGGCACGTCGCTCGTCGTGTACCCCGCAGCGGGGTTCATCGAATATTTCCGCGGCAAGCGGCTTGTCGTCATAAACAAATCGCCCACGCCTGCCGACGCGCGCGCACAGCTGGTGATAAACGATGGCATCGCCAAAGTATTTTCGCAATTGACCGAACGGTATGCCGGACGTGAATAAAATGAACCCGGTTTAAAGCGGGCATATCGCCCCGTCTACCGCGTTAAATCCCTCGGCAATAGGTATGACGCGGATACTCTTGTTTTTGTGCTTAAAGCGCGGCCGCGGCGGATACATATCCGCCGCGGCCGCGCTCTTTTGCCGTATTTACGACAAAAGAGCAATTGCCCCGCATATATGCAAGGATTAATCTGCCATTGCTGCCAAAATTTTTGCATTGCGCAAAGCCGCGCGGTCGTGTATAATTGCATATGTAAAGTTTTTTATTCAGGAGGATCAAAAAGATGAAAAACAAACACATTGTATGCATTATCGCCGCGCTAATGCTTCCGTTCGCGTTTGCGGGCTGCGCGCAAAACGAAGCCGCGCCTCCGCCCGTCGAAGACGAGATCGTCTCGCCCGAAGTTCCCTCGCCGTCCCTGCCCGAACCGCCCGCGGAGGAGCTGCCGCCTGCGGAAGAAATTGTGCCCGAAGAGCCGCCCGTCGTCAATAAGATAAAGTACATAAAAGTGACGGGCGACGGTGTGAATATACGCAGCGGGCCGGGCAGCGGTTATAAATCGCTGGGCGCGGCCGAAAGGAACACGCTGTACGCACTCGAAGGCGTCAGCGGCAACTGGTACAAAACATACTACAAGGGCAGCGCGGCCTACATATACAAGGACTACTGCGTTCCCGTCGAATTCGAAGCGGGCGGGGATATGACCGAGGCCGTTATTGCCGAGGGTACAAAGCACATGGGGGTAAAGTATGTTTACGGCGCAACGCGCTACCACAACGGCAAGGGCGTGTACCTTTCCGGCTTTTCAACGCAGGCGTTCGACTGCTCGTCGCTGATGCAGTACATATTCAAAGTCGCCGCAAACGTCAATCTGCAGGTGACGACGCGCACGCAGGTGGTGCAGGGCGAAGCCGTCACAAACGGGTTAAAGCGTGGCGACCTGATGTTCTTTACCAACGCGGCGCGCAAAAACAAGACGGGCGTCGAAAGAATAGGCCACGTTGCAATGTATCTCGGCGATAACTACATTCTGCACACCGCTTCGGATTATGCCAAGATAGAACAGATCTCCTCAACCAGGTGGGGCTATTACATTCAGGCCCGCCGCATGGTATAGCAGGCACTTGCGCAAATTCCGGCGCGGAAGGGTAAACCCCGCCCCTGTATCCATGCATAAAACGCTGCTACGGCATAGAACGGCTATATTTCACGGAATACCTTACTTTCCTTACCAAATACGACAATATTTTAATGTTTATCATTAAAAATCCGTTTGTCTGACGCAGTGCCGCGGTACAATATAAATGCGTTTCGCGCAATAAAAAGACGCGGAAGCATACGCTAAACGTATACTTCCGCGTCTATCACTTTTGGGGATGAGGATGTATGGTCTTAACCCTGTCTGCCCATGCTCATTGCTCTCGCAATCTCTTCGGCCTGGGCTTTGCGCGCTTCTGCGGCGTGCTGTTCAACGGCGTCGTTTACCTTGTTTCTGAATTCGTTGGCGTTGCTTATCGCTTCAAAGTTCAAGCCCTTGTCGTTGCCGCCGCCAAGCACGGTTATCGTCGAGTACTTCAATATCGAACCCCAAAAAGTCGATTTGACTTTTATGGTGTCAACCTTGTCGATGTGCAAATCAAGCGCGTCCCTTTTTATAACGCCCGTCTTGCCCAAAACTCTTCTGTTGGTTATGGCAAGCGACGTGCATGCAAGCCTGATTATTGCCACTATCAGGGGAAGAATGCCCGCAACAAGCAGAATAAGCAATATGTACATGCCCATCGATTCGTTCCCCGGCGCAACTTCCTGTCCCGAAAGAGCTACGTTGACGGCGATTGCGGCCACAACGCACACTATCAGCCAAAGGATCTGGGGAACAAGTTTAAGCCAGTTGATCTTTGCATACAGCACAACTTCTTCGCCTTTTGCAAGGTTGTTTTCAACATACTTACTCATACAAAACTCCTTTTGTTTAATTTTGATACTACAATTATATTCTTACAAAAGTAAGAAGTCAAGCATTTTTCTTACATTTGTGAGAAAATTATATGGGATGGCAAATACATTTTCGGTGAGATTAAAGGAGCTGCGCCGCGAATACGGAGTGGGGCAGGTAGAGCTGGCAAAAAACATCGGCGTAAGCAAAGGTATCATCAGCCTTTGGGAAAACGGCCTGCGTGAACCGAGCATGAGCAATCTGATAGCTCTTGCAAAGTTCTTTTCGGTTTCCGTCGATTATCTTGTCGGGCTTACGGATATATGAACGTTCCGCGGCGCGCGGGGTCGCGTTCGTAATTTTATCGTGAACGGGTCGGCTTTTCCGCCTGTTTTGTACGCTTTTTGACAATATAAAAACACACGGAGGCCGCGGGGATTTTTATCCCCGCGGCCTCCGTGTATTAACAACCGCGCTGCGGTCAATACCTTTTTTTGTCATAAAACATAACGCGCACGGCTATAACGCACGTGCGCGCGCACATATTTATATAGGACGAATGTGCGCGGCGGTGCAAAGGCTTTTTCGGCTCCGCCATGCGCACACTTCACTCGCTTTCGCTGTCGCCGCCGCCGGATACTGGGCCGGTTATAAAGTCGCCGCGGGCGGGCGGAGCGTCCCGGTTTTCCTCACGTTCCTGTAAGCGTTTGAACAGCACCATAAGGATGCCGCTTATCAGCGCGCCTATAACGCAGAGCATGCCCCACCAGCCGAGGTACACGAATATAAAAATCGCCACCGCGCAAAACGTCGCGGCCGCTATGCTGAATGCCATGCGCAGAATTTTATATATCCGCGCTCTCTCTTTTCTTTTCATACCTATATAATACACCATTCCGCGGGGCAATGCAACAAAATCCGCGGGTTTGCGCCTTTCGGGTTCAAATATTCGCGCCTGCGGCTTTTACGGGAAAAACAGTGTTAAAAAGTAACAAAAATTTGTAGTCCGTATCCTGTCGAAAAAATCGGAACAAAATGTCGCAAAAAGTTGACTTTAATAAAAAATCCTGTTATTATATGCAAGCTGTGTTGCGAAGCAGACCTGCAAAAACGGGTCGATTCCGCGGCGTCGGCGATGTGTTTTTCGGGGTCGAAAGCGGCATTTAAAAACTTTCAAAATTCCCCAAAAAACTTCAAAAAATCGCTTGACAAAGAAAATGGCTTATGATATGATACATAAGCTGTCGCGCGGAAGTCCGCAAGGGCTGCGCAGGGCGGCAAAATCGGGCAAAATTTTTAAAAAATATTTTAAAAAATTGCTTGACAAGTTAATGCGGCGTGTGATATGATATACAAGCTGTCGCCGAGGAACGGCAAGTTTCAAGGCGGTGCGGAACAAGCGGAAAATAAAAATTCTTAAAAAAATTTTTAAAAATCGCTTGACAAACACATACACGATGTGTTAACATAGTAAAGCTCTCACTAAGCAGAGCACTGACCGATAAGTCAGTTTAACGCAGTTTAAAAATTGAATAGAAGGAAACGATTTTAGTTATCGAAAGATAACACAGTTTCTGTCAATAACTTTGATGTACATTTTAGTACCACAAAGCAAAGTCAGCAAAAGATAATGACTTAATAGTCGAGATAGAGCCACGAACTTTAAAAGTTTGTGTTTTATACAAATTAAACTCAAGAGTTTGATTCTGGCTCAGGATGAACGCTGGCGGCGTGCTTAACACATGCAAGTCGA
>CALVWU010000008.1 GCA_944367955.1 uncultured Clostridia bacterium | reverse complement strand
TTTGCAACATATTATGCGTGTTGCAACGATTACGGCGCATTTTAACGACAGGCGGCGGGCACCGCGCTTTTTGCGCGGTGCCCGCCGCAGTTTTTACGGTACATATGCGCCCGCGGTTCAGCCCGCAGACCGTCTGCCCGTGAAAAAGCACCACGTGTTCCGCGCATATTTTTTGAATTGTTGATAACTTTATGCAAGATTTACCGAAAAACGCGTCGATTTGCGCTATATTTTAAGTTATTCGCAATCGAATTTGATTAAATGTTGATATCTTTATGCATATTTTAAAGTATATTATGCTCCCGATACGCAGATGTGCATAACTTTTTGTTGATAACCGAGTCGAAAAGCACCGTTTATGCACAAAAATTTAAAGTTATCGACAATATGGTCGGCGGTTATGAACAGCGACCGCCGACGCCATTCCTCGCATCGCAGAATTATACATTGAGGCGCACGACGCTGCCGCCCGTGCGGTTTTTGGTTACCACTATCTGCTTATCGATACGCTCTTTAAGTTCGGAAACGTGCGAGATGATGCCCACCAGTCTGTTGCCCTGCGCAAGGGATAACAGCGCGTCTATTGCCTGCGCAAGCGAATTTTCGTCGAGAGAGCCGAAGCCTTCGTCCACGAACATGGTGTCCAGCCTGACGCCGCCGGCGGCGGCCTGAACCACATCCGAAAGTCCGAGTGCGAGAGAGAGCGACGCTTTGAACGATTCTCCGCCGGAGAGCGACTTTACGCTGCGCACGGTGCCGTTGTAATGATCTAAAACTTCGAGTTCGAGCCCGCTTTGGCTGCGCATGTTGTCGGCAGACTTTCGGCGCATCAGCTCATACTGCCCGCCGCTCATGCGCAGAAAGCGCAGATTTGCCTTGGCTATTATCCTGTCGAAGTAAAAGGTTTGCACATATGTTTCGAGCATTAGTTTTTCTCTGCCGCGAACGTTGCCGTTCGCCGTGTTGGAGAGCGACGCCGCGCGGGTGTACTCCTCTTCCACCGCGACGAGTTCGGCCGCGCGCGAAGCTACCGAAAGGCGGGCTTCGGCATTGGCGTTTATTCGAGCGGTGAGTTCGGCCACATCGGAAAGGGCGGAGGATATAGCGGCGTTAACCTCGTTGAGACGAGTGTTTATAACATCGACTTCGACATCTTTGAACATTGCAAGCTGCTTTTGAAGATCTTCCGCCCTGCCGCGCGCGGAGGCGCAGACCTGGGCAAACTTGTTAAGTTGTTCGGCGCACTTTTGCACTTCGCCGTCATACGCGCTCCGTTTATCTTTGAGCGAGGTCAGGGCAGCGGAAAGCCCCGCGCGGTCGGGATAGGGAAGGTCGGATCGCAGTTTATCCGCAGTAGCGCGTTGACCGTTAAGCTCCGCAGACAGAGCGGCCAGCGAACGTTCGGACGAGGATATGTCGGCATCAAACTTTGAAAGCAGCTGTTCACCCTCGTCCAACGACGATTTGAGACGCTGCCTTTCCTTTGCGAGGGCGGCATTTTTACGTTCGCATTCGAGAGCGGCGGCATGCTCGCCGCGCACCGATGAGTATTCACGCTCCACCTCGTCCGCATCGGGCGTGCGCGAGGAAAGTTCGGCACGGTCGGCGGCCGCCGCCAGGGCGGACTGCGCAGCGGTAAGGCGTTCCGCAGCCGCTGCCGACATCGCGGAAGATTCGTTCAGTTTCGAATTGGCCGCGTCATATGCCGCCTTTAACTGCTCTACGCGGGCCTCGGTAAGGCTTTCGGGCGCGCTCTCCGCGGGACAGGGATGCGACGTGGAACCGCACACGGGACAGGGCGAGCCTTCTTTAAGTTCGCGGGCAAGCAGCCCGGCGCGGTTGCGCATGAGCGACACATAGGCCGCCTGATATTCGCCGCTGCTTGAAGCGTACCGCATTTCGCACTCGGCATAGGCGGAGCGGGCGGATTCGACCCCCTTTTGAGCGGCGGAGAGCGCCGCGGCGGAGTTTTTTACCTCTTCAAGCAGTTTAAGCCGCCGTTCGGCCGCCGCAGCGCGCTGGCGGGCAGCGGCGGCGAGTTCGCCGCAGTTTTCAAGCGCGTAATAGCGGTCTTTATCCTCTTTAAGTTTTTGCGCCGCGCTCTCGCGGCGGCTGCGGAAGGAGCGAAGCGCAGATGTCAGTCTGTCCTCCTCCGCCGTCAATTTATTTATTTCCGCAAGCGATTTATCCAGTTCGTCATACTTCGGCAGAAGCTGTTCGAGTCTTACGGCAGAATCGGACGCATCCTTCATATGCGGCGCGAGCGCGGCAAGCTCTTCGGCACGGCGTTTACAGCTTTCGGACGAGGATATTCCCCGTTCAAGCTCGGTTTGCGCCTCGCTCAACCTTGCGGCCGTCTGCTCTTTCAGCTGAGCGGTTTTAATGTCCTGCAACAGCCCGGCCTTTTGCTTTTCCCATGCCGCGAGCTGTTTTTTGAGCGCGGATAGCTGTCCTTTGTCGGCGCATATTGCGCCGTCGATGCGTTCAAGCAGCAGCGCGGTTCGCTCCGCGCCGCCGTCGGAAGGTTCCAAAGGCGGCTGCTCTTCCGGCAGACGCACGCGCTTTACGGCTTCGTCCAAAAGCAGTTTGGATTCGGAAAGTTTTTGCAGACACTGCGAAGCGCGGGCCTTTAACTCGTCCTGCAACCTTCGGTATCCGCCCGTTTTGAATATGTCGCGGAATATCTTTTGCCGCTCTTCGGTACCCGCGTTCAAAAGGCGCAGAAAATCGCCCTGCGCTATCATGGATACCTGCATGAACTGGCTGCGGTTTACGCCGATTATGCGCAGAATTTCGTCGTCGGCCTCGCTGCGGCGGGTTATCACTTCGCCGCCCGGCAGAGTAAGGCGGACTTCGGCCTTTTGCTCGGTAAACCCTTCGCCCTTGCGAGAGGGGCGCATATATGCGGGGTTGCGCGCAACATTGTAAACTTTGCCGCCGTTTGAAAAAGTAAGCTCGACCTGCGTGGGAGTTTCGGGCGAGGCGTATTTTGAGCGCAGGCCGTCCACCTCTCTTATTCCGCCGCTCGGCTCGCCGTACAGCGCAAAGGTTATGGCGTCGAATATGGTGGTTTTGCCCGCGCCGGTATCGCCGGTGATGAGATACAGCCCGCTTGCGCCGAGCGCGGACATATCTATGCTTACGCTGCCGGCATACGGGCCGAACGCCGACATGATCAACTTTAAGGGACGCATTTTAAAACTCCTTTACAATAATTGCAACGCGCATATGGCGCAACGAACGCGGTCATGCGCCGTCGCCTTGCCATATGCTTTCGATAAGTTCCTTAACGTCTTTTTGCATATCTTCGGTCATTGGTCTGCCGTTCTGACGTTCGTACAGGTCTTCGAACAGCTGCATCGGCGTTTTATCCTTTATTTTTTCGCCGTCAACTTCGGCGGCTTCGCTGCGGGTGCGGGAGTTGTCGTATTCGAGCGACATAAGATTAGGATAGAACATGCGCAGTTTTGAAACGCCTTCGGGCACGTCCTCTTCGTCGGTCAAAATTATTTTGTAATAGTCCTCGGCGTTGAGCTTTGAGGTAAACGAAAGGGCAGTAACCGAAGCATATGTGCCGCGCAACACCTTTAATTCCCGCCTGGGAACAAGCGGCAGCAGCTTCACGTTTATATCGCCCTTTTTGCCCATTTCAACCATTGGAACGCTCTTTTTTTGCAAACTTTCCGAAAAAGAGTATTTGAGGGGCGAGCCGCAGTATCTTATATGTTCCGTACCGATCTTTTGCGGGCCGTGAATGTGGCCGAGGGCGACATAATCGAATTGCGAAAACACCGAGGAATCGACATTGTCCAGCCCGCCCACGCTGAGTTCTTCGGATTCGCAGCGGGCGGCCCCCGTTACAAACTGATGGCAGACAAGCACGTTGCGCTGCGAATAATCGATTTCGGCATGCTCCAATGCGGTGCGCACGGCCGAAGTATAGTCGCATATCCCGTCGTCCGGCCAAAAGCGGTTTACATGCGCGGGTTTTATGAACGGCAAGGGATAAAAATTTACCTTCCCCCACTCATCGCTCAGCGTTACCGCCTTTATATCGCCCGAATAAGCGGGCGCGATGTGCACCCCGCTGCCTTTAAAAAGCCCCGAACCGAACGAGAGGCGGTCGGAGGAGTCGTGGTTTCCTCCGATGACTATTACCGCCACTCCCGCCGAAGCGAGCGCGGTAAGAAATTTATCGAACAGCCTTACGGCTTCGACGGGCGGAACGGGCTTGTCGTATACGTCGCCCGCGATTACGACGGCCTGCGGTTTTTCGTTTGAAACCAAACCGAGGATGCTTTCGAGAATGTACTGCTGATCTTCCAAAAGCGAAAACTCGTTCAATCTTTTGCCGAGATGAAGATCGGACAGATGTAAAAACTTCAAAGTTTTGTCTCCTTATGTATGCGGCAACCTCGGTTTTAGAGGTATCGATTGCCGTACACATTAAATTATATCATAACAACGAAAGGTTTTCAATCGCTTTACTAAAAAAAACGGCGGCAGACAGTTCAGCTAATTTTGTATTAACTGAATTATTTGTATTAACTGTATTTAGTTTTTAACAGAGGGCAGACAGACATTGACATTTTTACTGTTTTGGAATATTATATTAGCGTAAAACATCGGGAGCGGAGCGATGAAGAATTACGTTTTAAAAATAAAACTTGAAAACACGGATATTTCGCGCACGGTGGCCATACCCGCCGACTACGGTTTTTTTGATCTGCACGAGGTTATTCAGATCGTCTTCGGCTGGGAGGACTATTACTTTCACGAATTCAATATAGCGGGAGTTACGATAGCCGACGACGACAACGACGATAATTATCTGTTGCCAGAAAGATACAAATACGAATACGAATGCAACCTTGAATTCTTTTTGATGAACGCGAAAAAATTTTCGTATACCTACGACGTCGAACAGCCATGGGTGCACGATATCGAGGTTGAAGGGATATTGGAAGAGGGGTTCGATTTGCCCGTTCTTCTTGAAAGCGAGGGCGTTATGGTTGTTGAAACGCCCACGGGCGACGGCGAAACGCAGGTTACCTACGGGCGCGCGCCCGATAAAAACGCTTTGAACATAGAGCTTAAACGAACTTTTACAAGCTGAGCGCAGACGGGTTTTGAGTGCCGTTTGCGCAATCGTGCGGCGATATATGCAGAGGACAGCGGGCCGCAAACATTAAAATTGTTTACTTTGACCCCAATATAAATTTGTACCGCAAAAAAGTGTGCAAATTTACAAACCGATATTGACTTAACGAAAACACTGTGATAAAATTATAGTATGTATATAAAGAAACTGCAGTTAAAAAAGCTGTTCAATACGCGCGATCTCGGCGGCATCCCCGCCGCGGACGGCATGGCGATTAAGCATAACAAACTGATACGAAGCGGAAAACTTTATAAACTGCCTGATGAAACCGTTAAAAAACTTAAAGACATGGGGTTGAACCTTGTGATAGACCTGCGCATATTTACCGAGCGCGAGGAATACCCCGACACCATGATAGACGGCGTGGAATATGTTCATCTGCCCGTGCTTTGCACGGTTACGCCCGGCATAACGCGCGAAAAGAGCATGACGAGAACGATGGCGATAGAATCGCGCAGAATAAAGGACGAGTTCGGCGATTCGGACAACTATATGGTTGAGATGTACAAGACCATGGCGTTCGGCGACGAACCCGCGGGCATGCTTAAAGACTGTCTTAGGCTTATAATCGACAACGACGGCTGCGTGCTTTGGCATTGCAGCGGCGGCAAGGACAGGGCGGGCATAGTCGCCATGTTGGTTGAAAGTCTTTTGGGCGTGGACGAAAAGGTAGTTATAGAGGACTATATGGCTTCGGGCAAATTTCAGCACCGCAAGTATTTTTGGCACACCGTGGGGCTTAAAATATCCCCCCTCGTTCCCCGCTTTAAAAAGATATTGTACAGCATGATGGCCGCCAAACCGAGGTTTATAACCGAGGTGATGGACGAAATGAAGGCGCGATACGGTAGCGTCGTGGGATATTGCAAACAGCGTTTGGGCATTACGGACGAAGACATCGCCGTGCTTAAAGCGAAATATCTTGAACCCGTCGACGCGAAATAGTGCAATTGCCCCGCATATATCACCGAATAAACGGCCCCGAACGCATACTGCGTTCGGGGCCGTTCAACATCTAAACCGCTCGGCGCGGCGGCCGCAAAATTTTTGCGCCCGCCGCGCCGTATATTTATGTATCCGCATGCATTAACCGCGGCATATTACGGGGTCAATTAAAATTTATGCCGCTGAGTATACCCTCTACCTCTTCAACCGAACCGCACATGAACAGTGCCTGCTTTACGGCGGAGGATGAGGGCATGCCCTTTATGTAAAAGGCTATCATTTTGCGCATAAACACGGTGGCGAAGCGTTCGCCGAACACCTCTCTCGTGCGCAATAACTGAGTGCGGATCGCCTGCTTTTTATCCGGAACGGGAACACGGACGAGAGCGCAGAATATAAACGGATCGTACATGGCCGCGCGAGCGACGGCAACGCCGTCCGCCCCGGTGTTTTGGATCAACTCGTCGGCATCCGCAACCGAAAACACTCCGCCGTTTGCAATGACGGGAATATCGACGGCGCGCTTTGCGGCGGCTATCTCGTCGAAATTTACGGGGCCGGAGTAAATTTTATCGCGGGTGCGCCCGTGCACGGTTATCAAACTTGCACCGGCATCCTGCATGGCGAGGGCAAAATCGCGCGTGACGAGCTTGTCGCCCGAAAGTCCCGTGCGAAATTTTACCGAAACGGGCTTGCCCGCCTTTGCCACCTCGCGCACGATGCTCTGCGCGCGGGGTATATCGGCCATCAGCGCGCTGCCTTCGCCGTTTTTAAAAATTTTCGGCACGGGACAACCCATATTTATATCGATGAGGTCAAAGGGTGCGATCTCGCGGCTTTCGGCCGCGCGGCGCATGTAGTACGGGTCGCCCCCGAACAGCTGCACGGCCTTTATGCCTGAGTATTCCGGCGTTACGGAAAGCAGTTCGCGCGTGGCTGAGCTGTCGTAAACCAACCCCTTTGCGCTGACCATTTCGGTAAACGTGAGTCCCGCGCCGAAATCAAAGCACATTTGCCTGAACACACAGTTTGTGTACCCCGCCAGCGGTGCCAAAAAAACATTGTTGGGTGTGGTGAGCGAGCCTATTTTAATCTTTTTTAGTTGCATTTTTTGCCTGTAACCAATACCAGTCGTACTCTTCCGAGCACATATCGTTTAAATTTTTACCGTCTCTTTTTGCGAGAGATTCGAAAACTTCGAAGCGTTTTATGAACTTATCGGTTGCGGCGGCGAGGGCCTGTTCGCTGTCTACGCCGGCAAGCCTGCAGGTGTTCACCGCGGAAAAGAGCAGATCGCCGCTCTCTTCGAACACCGCCCTTTCGTCGCCCTGCTTTAACGCCTGAATGAGTTCGGCCGCCTCTTCGCCCAGCTTTTCGGAAGCGGACACGGGCGAAAGAAAATCCATGCCGCACTTTGCCGCGCGCTTGCCCACCTTTTGCGCCCGCATGCATGCAGGGAAGTTGCCGGGCACGGCATACAGACTCTGCGTATAGGTCGTGTGATGCTTTTCGCGCATCTTATTCTTTTCCCACACGTTCAACGCCGCGCCCTCGTCGGCGGCCTTGTCTCCGCCGAAAATGTGCGAGTGCCTGAAAATCAGCTTTTTGACGACGCGGGTTATGGCGTCGGAGGCGTTGAACGAGCCAAGCTCCTCTTTGATGACGCCGTGGAAGGCCGCCTGCAACAGCACGTCGCCGCACTCCTCTTCCATGCCGTCGTCGTCGCCGCGGTTTACGGCGTCTACAAGTTCATAGGCCTCCTCTATCATGTTTTGGCGTATGCTTTCGTTTGTCTGCGCCCTGTCCCAAGGACATCCGTCGGGCGCGCGGAGCAGTTTTATAAGATGTTCGAGGTCGGCAAAATCATACCTGTCCTTAGTAAGGAATTCCTTTTCTTCTATTGCGACGGCGCACTCGGCCGTGTAATGTTTGAAGCGGTCGATTTCGTATACCTTTATCTTGTGCGCGCCGTCGGCGTCTATGAACACGCAGTCGCTCTCCTCGCCGAACAGCGCGGTGAGTCTGCGCTTTGCCATATCTGCCAGACCGAAGTCGTCGAGGTCGTAAATAACGGCCGCGGGGCAGCTTTTAAGACTTGAAATATCGTAGGCCGAAAGCGTTGTAACGCATGCGCTTTTAAGCTTTGCAAGCGTTTTTATGTAGGATATTTTGGAAGGGCCTTCGCAGACGGTGCAGTCTTTCGCCTTAGCAAGGATTTCCTTACAGGCATTGTCTTCGCTAACCGCGCCGTCGACGCAGTAGACCACGGGCGTCTGCTTTGACGCCGAAATTATTTTTGACGCAAGATTTTTGTTGAGCGTATCGAAATTGCGCGAGCGTTTGAACACGTCGTCGAGGTATTCCACGTCGTAGCCCGAAAGCGAGGCGTACGCTTCGCCCCGCGACGTGCGCGCAAAAATTTTTTGCGCCGAATCGAGCGCGGCCTTTGCGCAAAGCGACATATCGCCCTGCTTTACGCCGAGACCGACAAGAGTTATGTTCATTTTGTGTTTCCTCTTTGCTATCTGATTTTGATTTGGTTGCCGCGGCAGCAGAACGCGGTTCGCGGACGGCAGAAAAGCTGCCGCCGCGTCGAAGCCGAGGCATTTATACCGGCGCCGAAGGGCACCGCTCTACCGCAAAACCGAACGCGCCCCGCGGCCGAACACCGTTCGCGCCGAGTTGCGGCGCCCGACGTTTTTACACCTGATAATATACCATATATTGATTAAAACCGCAACCAAATAGCAGACGTTCGCAGAAACCGCCGCGCCGACTATCGACAGCGGAGTGAATGCTGTGAACAGCCACGACAGAAGTATGCGCAACCCGCCCGAAAGCCACTGAGAAAAAGTTGAAACGAGCGGCATGCCGAGCGAGGCGAGACAAGCCGAAGAAGTTTGCACGAGCGAAAGGCTTACGGCGTTTACGCTCATGACCCGCACGAGGGTCACAAGCAAATCGCGCGAGGACGGAGAGAGCGAGCCGAAGAGCATGCCGCATACCATGGGCGCGAATGCGGCAAGAGCGACGGCGCACGGCGCCGACACCGCAAAAGTCGAAACGACAGAATTTAAGGCAAGCCGCTTCGCCCCCTCGTTGTCGCCGCTCTGCGCCACGGGCGAGATGCGCGGCACGCCCGCCGCGGCAAGGCCGTAAGTCAGCGAAACGGGCAGATTTACAAGGGTCACCGCACAACCCGAAAAAATGCCCCACAAGGCCGTTGCCCCGGTAATATGTTCCCGCAAAACGCCCACTACGACTATACTTTCCGCCAGTTGACAGGCGGGCAGGGCGATAGCCGTTAAGGTGAGCGGCAGGGTGTATTCGAGTATGAGTTTATAGCAATTTTTAGACGCGTGAAACAGCGGCGAGCGTGGCTTGGGCGAAGACGAATACAGCGCGAAGGCATATACGGCCGAAAGTGCTTCGGCAAACGTCACCGCAAACACCGCGGCAATGACCGCATGCGTTGCGTCTTGGCGGTAAACATAGCATAATATAAGGCCGGCAACCACTTTTAACAGCTGCTCTGACACCTCGGTTACGGCAGTGGGCAGCATGTTGCCCCTGCCCTGAAAATAGCCTCTTACGACCGAAATCACCGAGACGAACAGCACCGACGGACACATCACTTTGCAGCAGAGCGCGACGGCGGGTTCGCCCTGGGCGGCTGCCAGCGGCGCGGCCGCGGCAAACATTGCGGCCGCGCCCAAAAGCCCGGCGCACGCGAATACGCGCAGGGCATAACGTTCGACAAACGGGCATTGGTTTGATGATATTATGCGGGCAATGCCTGTGGGAATGCCGCCCGACGACACAGTTAAAAGCATGCAGTACAGCGGAAAGACCATTTGATACACGCCCATGCCCGCATCGCCGAGCAGGGCGGTAAGCGGTATGCGGTAGAGCGCGCCGAGTGCCTTGGAAACGAGCGCGCCCGCCGAAACGGTGAGCGCGCCTTTGAAGTACGATGATTTTTTCATGGTAAACCTATTACATGCGCGGCCGCGGGCATCTTACCGCACTACGGCGATTGACCGCACAATATGCGCCGACGAACGCAATTAAAACTCGAATTGGCCTGCGAGAATGGCCGCCGACAGAGCGGCGAGATCGTGCGCACCGCGCTCGATTTTTGCCCCTTCGCCATAGGCGAGAAGCGCAACCGCGCCGAGGCAGTCGCCACCGCTTACTATCGGCACTATCACCTGCGCGGTTGCGGGACGCGCGTCGTCTTCGGTAACGGGCACGATGTTTTGCCCTTCGACCGCGCTGGCCACATAGCTTTTGCGGGCGAGCAAAATTTCGTCGAGCTGTTTTGAAATGGTTTTGCCGGCCACCTCGCGCTTGCCGCTGCCGGATGCGCAGATCACCTCGTCGGTATCGCAGATGACCGCCAAAAGCCCCGAAAGATCGCTTAAACTTTTGGCCGCGCCCTGCGAAAACTGACCGATAGAGGCGATGGGCGAATACTTTTTAAGCATGAGTTCGTCGCGGTCGGTATAAATTTCGAGCGGGTCGCCCGACTTTAAGCGAAGGGTGGAACGTATCTCCTTAGGGATAACCACCCTGCCCAATTCGTCTATTCTTCTTACAATGCCTGTCGCTTTCATAATTCCCCCGTGGTGATTTTTTATAAAAAGTATGCCGCGCATTAAAATTTTTATTCCTGCGCGGCGGCGTCAATATCTATGTGTTATCTGTATTAATTGTATTAACTGTATTATATTTTTACCGCAAAACCGCCCGCCCGCGCACAAACGGCGCGGGCGGGCGGACAAAAGGCATATTTTAAGAATTGTAGCCGTTGGGGTTACCGGACTGCCACTTCCACTGCGAGGAGCACATATCGTCGAGGTTATACTTAGCCTTCCAGCCGAGTTCGCGCGCGGCCTTATCCGACGAGGCATAGCAGGCGGCTATATCGCCGGGGCGACGGGCGTCTATTCGGTAGGGCAGTTTTTTGCCGCAGGCCTTTTCGAAGGCGTGGATCATATCGAGAACGCTGTACCCCACGCCCGTGCCGAGGTTATAGATGTGAACGCCAGGTTTTTCACACCCCTTGATGGCGGCGACATGGCCGAGAGCGAGGTCGACGACGTGGATATAGTCCCTAACGCCCGTACCGTCGGGGGTGGGATAATCGTTGCCGAAAACGTGTATGCATTCAAGCTTGCCGGTGGCTACCTGGGCCACATAGGGCATGAGGTTGTTGGGAATGCCCTTGGGGTCTTCGCCTATAAGCCCGCTTTCGTGCGCGCCGACGGGATTGAAATAGCGCAACAGCACAACGCTCCACTCGCCGTCGGCCTTGAATATATCGGTGAGCATTATCTCCTGAAAATACTTGCTTGTGCCATAAGGATTGGTTGTGCCGCCTATTTTACAGTCTTCGTCGAGGGGAAGTTTTTCGGGTGTGCCGTATACCGTGGCAGACGATGAAAAGACTATCTTTTTGCAGCCGTGCCTGCGCATGGCGTCGACTAAAACGAGCGTACCGTTGAGGTTGTTGTCGTAATATTCTATGGGCTTAACGCACGATTCGCCCACGGCTTTAAGCCCCGCGAAGTGGATCACCCAGTCTATTTTATGTTCGCTGAAAATTTTATCGAGCAGACCGCCGTCGCGCACGTCGCCGAGCACGAACGTCACTTTTTTGCCCGTTATCTTTTCCACGCGCTTCAAGCTCTCCGCGCTGGAATTCGAAAGGTTATCTATAACAATAACATTGTATCCGCTGTTTAAAAGTTCCACAACGGTGTGGCTGCCGATAAATCCCGCGCCGCCCGTTACAAGTATATTCTGCATTGCATGCCTCCGCAATCTGTATTCATCGATAATGAAATAGATCGATTTATCGATAATATTATAAATCCGCCGAGCGCAAAAGTCAAATATTATACCAAACGAGAATAAAACGAACCCGATTTAAAGCGGGCATATCGCCCCGTCTACTGCGTTAAAGCCATTGTCAATAGGGTCGCTGTTGCCTGCGAGCTTTGCCTTGTATCTAAGACAATATATTGCTGCGCACCCCGAAATTGCGCATTTTTGAATAAATTGGCGCGATGGCGAAGCTGCAATGCCTGCCCGCATTGCAGCAATGAGAAAGTACGGCGCGGCGCACAAAACCGCATTTTAGGGCGGATTCGTATTACTCCCGTCCGGTATGCAACATCCCGTGCGCGCTGACGCGCATGCGGTGCGTTTTAACATTGCCACACGAAAAACGCGCGCCCGCGCCTTCGTGCGCGGGCGCGCACTGTTCACTCCACCGTTACGCTTTTGGCAAGGTTGCGGGGTTTATCGGGATCGCGGCCGACAAGCAATGCCGTGTGGTAGGCAACGAGCTGCAACGCCGTCGACGATATGAAGTGGGAAAGATGCGCGCAGGTCTGCGGCAACAGCCATGCCGCCTGAACGCGGGGCGAAACCGAGGCATATGCCGAGGGCAACGTTGTTATAACCGCCACCTTGCCGCCGCGCGAAAGTATCTGTTCGACCGCGCTTTCGCACTTTGAAACAAGACATTGATCGCACATGAGCACTATTGAAAGCACGCTTTCGTCGACGAGAGCGAGCGTTCCGTGTTTAAGTTCGCCCGCAGGGTATCCCGCGGAAAAGATGTACGAAACTTCTTTAAGCTTTAAACTGCCCTCCACCGCCACGTCGACATCCCCGCCCCTGCCGAGAAAGAACACAGCGCGGCTTGAAGCGCACAATGAGGCAATTACCCGCGCATATGCGCCGTCGAACGCAAGTTTTTTTACCTTTGCCGCCACCGATTGCAGCTGCCCCGCCCGCCTCATCGCACATTCACCGGCGGCAAGCAGGTGAAAGCAGGCGAGCTGGCCGATATAACTTTTTGTGGCGGCAACGCACACTTCCGGCCCTGCGCAGACGGGAACGACAAAATCGGCAAGGCGGGTCACGGCCGAACGGGGACAGTTGGTTACGGCTATAAGATACGCGCCGCAGCCCCGCGCGATCGACGCCGCGGCGAGAGTGTCGGCCGTTTCGCCGCTCTGCGTCACGGCAATGCATACCGAACGCGTCGTCAGGCGGGGCGGATCGCTGCAATATTCGCCGGCGATGTGCGCCGACACGGGACAATCGTACGCCCAGCCCAACAGCCGCGCGCCCGCGAGCGACGCATTGTAGGCCGTGCCGCAGCCCGTAAGAACTATCTTGTCGGCGCGAGCCAGTTTTTTAAAGAGCCCATCCGCCCCTTCGCACCTGAAAAAGCCGTCGCATGTATCGGTTATCGCCGCGGCGTTTTGGCGTATTTCCTTTAACATATAGTGCGGGCAACCTTCCATGTCGCCGCCCGCGCACTCTGCGGGAACGGGTTCGAAGGCCCGCACTACGGGATTGAGAAGCGAGTCGTAGACGCGCATGCCTTCGGGGGTGACGACGGCGATGTCGCCGTCCTCCAACACGCAGCAGCTGTGTGCGCAGCCCACGATCGCGTGCACGTCGCTTGCGGCATAAAATCCGTCGTCGCCTTCGCCGAGCACGACGGGCGAAGAGCGGCGGGCGACGATAAAACCGTTGAAATCGGCGCACAGCGCGGCCACGGCCCACAGTCCTTTGAGCCGCGCAACCGCATGCAACATTGCCTGCAACATATCCCCGCAGTAATACATATCCAAAAGGTGCGCTATGACTTCGCTGTCGGTCTGCGAAAAAAAGGTGCGCCCCAGGCCTTTAAGCTCCTTTTTAAGCTGCTCGCAGTTGCGTATTATGCCGTTGTGCACGATGGAAAATCTGCCGCACAGATGGGGATGGGCGTTGGCGTCGGTGGCGCGCCCGTGGGTGGCCCAGCGGGTGTGGCCTATGCCGGTGCAGCCCGAAAGCGCTCCGAGATCGGCCCGCAGCCGCTCCACTCTGCCGCCGTGCTTTGCCGTAAAGATGCAGCCTTCGGACAGAGTGGATATGCCGGCGGAATCGTAACCGCGGTATTCGAGCCGTTTTAAACCCCGATACAGTTTTTCCGCGGCGGGCGATTTGCCCGAATACGCAATTATTCCGCACATATTACCCCTCCTTTTTCGTGATTGCGGCCGAGAAAACGGCGGCCGCGAACGCGTTGGCGTATGATATGTTATGTAAAACGCGCATAAATTGTTACAACGCATAGGCGCGCCTCCGCCGCCGGGAAAGATAATTATGCAATTATGCGAAATTTATTCAGGCAAATTGTAAATTATCCTTGACACGGCCGCCGACGTGTAGTACAATATATATTAATATTCAATGCATACGCATGAATAATTGTATATTCAGGCATAAGGAGGGAACACCATGAAACTGACGGGCGCAGAGATACTTATAAACTGCCTTATAGAACAGGGCGTGGACACTATTTTCGGCTATCCGGGCGGATCGGTGCTTGATATTTACGACGCTTTATACAGGAACGGGAAAATAAACCATATCCTCACCGCGCACGAACAGGGCGCGGCGCATGCGGCCGACGGCTACGCCCGCGCAACGGGCAAGGTGGGCGTTTGCTTTGCAACATCCGGCCCCGGCGCGACAAACCTTGTTACAGGCATAGCCACGGCGTATATGGATTCGGTGCCTCTTGTGGCCGTTACGGGCAACGTGGGACTGAACAATCTGGGCCGCGATTCCTTTCAGGAAGTGGACATTGCGGGCATAACCATGCCCATAACCAAACACAACTACATCGTTAAGGACGTTAAAGAGCTGGCCGAAACGATAAGGCGCGCGTTTTACATTGCGAATTCGGGCAGAAAGGGCCCGGTGCTTATAGATATTTTAAAGAACGTGCAGATAGCCGAATGCGAATACGAACCCGCAAAGCCCTATCCGCTTAAAGAGTTCGGCCTTGACGCGGCCGCCGTGAAAGCAACGGCGGAGGCGATAAACGGCGCGGCAAGGCCGGTAATTATCGCCGGCGGCGGCGTTATTGCCAGCGGAGCTTCGGCATATCTTAAACAATTTGCAAAAAAGATAAACGCGCCCGTAACTTACACTCTTATGGGCAAAGGTTCGATAGCCGACGGCGACGCTCGCTGTTTGGGCATGCTCGGCATGCACGGCACCGTGAGCGCGGTGAAGGCAGTTATGGCGAGCGACGCGCTGATAGCGTTGGGCACAAGATTTTCCGACCGCGTTGCCCTGAACCGCGACCTGTTTGCAAACGGCAAAAAGGTGATACATATCGACATAGACAACGCCGAATTCGACAAGAACGTTAAAACCACGATGCATGTTCTGGCCGATATAGACGCCTATCTTAAAGCCGTTATGCCCCTTTTAAAGGAGCGCAGCGACGAATGGATGGACGAAGTGCACTCGTTTGAGGAGGGCGAAAAGCTTAAAGCCGACACCTCGCTCATGGCGTACAAGATACTTAAAAGAGCGTGCGCGCTCGCGCCGAAGGGCAACCCCGTTATAGCCGACGTCGGCCAGCACCAGATGTGGACGGCACAGTACTTTGCGGCCGAAAAACCGAGACAGTTTTTAACTTCGGGCGGACTGGGCACCATGGGTTACAGCATGGGAGCAGCGATAGGCGCGGCGTTCGGCACCGGCAAACTCTGCACGGTGGTTGTAGGCGACGGATGCTTTAACATGAACATGAACGAGCTTTCCACGGCCGTTACCAACGGCGTACCGCTTGTGATACTTTTGATGAACAATTCGGTGCTGGGTATGGTGCGACAGTGGCAAAAGATATTTTACGGCAGAAGATTTTCGCAGACGACTTTGAACAAAAAGACCGACTATGTTGCCTTTGCCGAAAGTTTCGGCGCGAAGGGGCTTAGGATAACCGCCGAAAGCGAAATAGACCCCGTTTTGAACGAGGCCTACTCCTACGCCGCCAAAAACAGCTGTCCCGTGCTGGTTGACTGCCGTATATCATGCGACGAAAACGTTTTGCCCATGATAAAGCCGGGGCAGACGTATGACGCCCAGCTTGACAAAATGGAGGAAAACTGAGATGGACGAAGTTAAAAAATATACGATAAGCGCGCTTGTTTCAAACCGCAGCGGCGTTTTAACGAGGATTTCGGGTCTGTTCTCGCGCAGGGGCTACAACATCGAAAGCCTTACCGTTTGCGAAACAGAGGACGCGGAACTTTCGCGCATGACGGTGATTTTAAAGGGCGACGAATACATGCTTACCCAGATGATACGCCAAATGGATAAGCTTGAAGACGTTAAAAAGATTGGCTGCGCAAACGAACTGGACTGCGTTTACCGCCAGTTGCTGCTTGTTAAGGTGAAAGCCGACGCCGAGGCGCGCAGCCAGCTTGCGCTGATTAAGGAAATTTATAAGGCGAAAATAGTTGATCTTTCGATAGACACGATGATACTTGAACTTACCGGCGATCCCGAAAAGCTGGATGCTTTTATAAGAGTGACCGAACCTTACGGCATACTTGAAATGCAGCGCACGGGCGTAACCGTGCTTGCGCGCGGAGCGCATACCTTGAAGGACAGGGACTGCTACGGCGACCATATAAATTAAGTATTCAACGCCCGCTGTAAACTTGGGCGCGTACCAACCTCTCTGCCGCATTCCGGCAACGTTCCTTTGATCGGGTTCCGCGTGCGGCAAGCTGCCGCGGCCATGTCCCGCGAACGGCGTGTCGCCGTTGCCTTATTCCGCGAACGGGCGTTATTGCATTATCCTGCTCGTTGCGCGGCCAGCGGGGTGTCGCCGGCAGGGTGTCCCTGCTGCCTTATTCCGCGAACGGGCGTTATTACATTTTACAACACTATTCCGCGGACAGCAGGGTTTATAAATAATATAACCATGCCGCGCAGCGGGCGCAGGCTTCGCCGAGCAACCTTTTTTTTGGTTGAAGCAAATCGCCCGCGCAAGACACCCAACATTGTGTTGGGTCATGCGCATTGGCGCATTTGCTTTAGCGGAGCACATGAATATTCCTTAGCCTCGCGCAAAACCGTGGCTTTTGCGCGATAAGAGCGGCGACAACGGAGCGCGGTTGCAGGCCGCGTAAAACGCGGCTTGCTTAAAGCGGAGTTTGCCGACGCGATGTCATTCTGAGCCGCCGCGCATGCGGCGCGTCGAAGAATCTGCTTAGGCACTGCAAAGCAGTTGCAATGCAATCATGCCCGTGTTCCTATGCACAACCCCTATTGTAACACTGCAAGATCCTTCGATTGCGCTCCCTGCGGTCGCTACACTCAGGATGATAATCTGTGCGGCTTGCTTAAAGCGAAGTTTGCCGACGCAACATTCCGAATTTATCACGACAACGAGGTTTTTATGAACAATATATTTTCGAACGACATAGATATGAGTTCGCAAAGGTCGCTGCTGCGCGCCTTGGGCTGGACGGACGACGAAATTGCAAGGCCGCTTGTGGGCATTATATGCGCGCAGAGCGAAATAATACCCGGCCATATGCACCTTGACGACATAGCCAAGGCCGCCGCCGAAGGAGTGATTGCCGCGGGCGGCAAGCCCGTTATAATGCCTTCGATAGGCGTGTGCGACGGCATTGCGATGGGGCATGCGGGCATGAGATATTCGCTGCCCTCGCGCGAGATCATTGCCGACAGCGCAGAAATACTTTTGCGCGCGCACGGCATGCAGGCGGCTATATTTGTCGGCAACTGCGACAAGATAATACCGGGCATGCTTATGGCCGCGGCCAGGGTTAACATCCCGGCGATATTCGTTTCGGGCGGGCCGATGCTGGCCGGCCGCGTGAGGGGAAAGCGCACTTCGCTTTCGACGATGTTCGAACAGGTAGGCGCGTATAACGCCGGCAAAATAGACGGCGCGGAACTTAAAAATTACGAATGCAACGCCTGCCCCACATGCGGATCGTGTTCGGGCATGTTTACGGCCAACAGCTTGAACTGTCTTACCGAGGCGTTGGGCATGGCTCTGCCCGGCAACGGCACCATACCCATGGTGTATTCCGCAAGGCTTGCCCTTGCCAAACGCACCGGAGGCGCGGTGATGGAACTTTTGAAGAAAAACATAAGGCCTTCGGACATAATGACCCCCGCCGCCTTTAAAAACGCCGAAACCGTGGATATGGCGATAGGTGCTTCCACCAACACGGTACTGCACCTGATCGCCGTCGCGCGCGAGGCGGGACTGAGCGCGGGGCAGGTTTCGGTGGATATTATGAACGGGATCTCGGAGCGCACTCCCAATCTTTGCAGGCTTGCGCCCGCGGGCGAACATTATATCGAAGAACTGAACGAAGCGGGCGGCATATCCGCCGTGATGAAGGAACTGCTTGCCGCAGGGCTGCTGAACGGCGACGCGATGACCGCGGCGGGCGTAAAACTTAGAGAGCTTGTAAAGGACGCGCCCCCGCCCGACGGCGATATAATACGGCCCGTATCCCGCCCCTACTCGGCGCAGGGCGGGCTGGCCATCTTAAAGGGCAACCTTGCCCAAAACGGCAGCGTGGTAAAAAAGAGCGCGGTAGACCCCGCCATGCTTAAACACAGCGGCCCCGCGCGTTGCTTTGACGGCGAAGAGGAGGCCATGGCTGCAATATCTTCGGGCAAGATAAAGCCCGGCGACGTCGTTGTGATCCGCTATGAGGGCCCCAAGGGAGGGCCAGGCATGCGCGAGATGCTTACCCCCACCTCCGCCATCGTCGGCGCGGGACTGGGCGACAGCGTTGCACTGATAACCGACGGAAGATTTTCGGGCGCGACGCGCGGCGCGGCGATAGGCCACGTCTGCCCGGAGGCGGCCGAAGGCGGCACGATAGGCATACTGCGCGACGGCGACATAATAGATATAGATATACCCGCCTGCGCGTTGAACGTGCGGCTGAGCGAAAGCGAGATAGCCGAACGCAAAAAGAATTTTGTACCGCTTGAAAAACCCGTTTCGGGCTATCTGAACCGCTACCGCGGCAGCGTTTGTTCGGCTTCGGAAGGCGCGGTTTTTAAAAAATAAATCTTTTACATTGAAGAATATGGGCAGAATAATAAACGACATAAAGTGCGATATATACGCGATTGAATGCAATGCAGACGACTGCGAACTTATATGCGAGGCAACCGAAGGCAGATATGCGCGGGCGGAGTTTACGCGCAGCATAAGCGTGTGGCTGGATAAAGCCGCGGGCAAACTTGTTATAAAACAGAGGCGCGGGCTGCTTGCCAAACTTTTCGGCAGCGAAGCGAGCGTTAAAATTTATGTTCCCGGCCACATGGTGCCTTCGCTTACCGCGGGCGGCCACCGCGTGGACTGCACGCTGTGCGGCGGCATTTACGGCGACGTGGAGATAAACCCCGACAGCGGCAGTCTTTCGGCCGAGAGCACGGCAATGAACGACTGCAACATTCGGGCGCACATTTTCGACGCCAAATTTGCGGACTGCACGATAAAGAGCGGGCTGATATGCGAAGTCGACGAGGGCGATATAGCCATTGAAAACACCTTTGCCACCGTTGTTGCGTGCAAGACCAAAAAGGGCAACATCGGCGCGGCGGGACTGAGCTGCAAAAACACCGCATTCGATACCGCCGAAGGCAACATTACCGCCACTATATGCGGCGACGAAAGCACGTTTGACGTTTGGGTGAACGCCCGCGAGGGCACCTGCAACAGACAGAGCGCGAACATCGAGGGAAACTCGGCTTCGTTTAAGGCGCATTCCGCAAAGGGCAATATATTTGCGGACTTTGTGCCCTGCAAGGAGGACTGACATGGCAATGACGATGAGCCAAAAAATTTTGGCGGCACACGCGGGACTTGAAAGCGTTGAGGCGGGACAGCTGATTTCAGCCGGGCTTGACCTTGCGCTGGCAAACGACATAACCGGCCCCGTGGCCATAAACGAATTTAAAAAATCGGGCGCGCACAAAGTTAAAGACGGCGGAATGATCGCCCTCGTTATGGATCACTTCGCGCCCAACAAGGACATTAAGAGCGCGCAGCAGTGCAAGGCCTGCCGCGAATTTGCGCGCGAGCAGAACATTGAAAACTTTTTTGACGTGGGCAGAATGGGCATAGAACACGCTCTGCTGCCCGAACAGGGACTTGTGGGCGCGGGCGACCTTGTTATAGGCGCAGACAGCCATACCTGCACATACGGCGCGCTGGGCGCGTTTTCGACGGGCGTCGGCTCCACCGACCTCGCCGCCGCGATGATAAGCGGCAAATGCTGGTTTAAAGTGCCTTCGGCAATAAAATTCGTGCTTAAAGGCAGGCCAGCCGAATATATATGCGGCAAGGATATAATCTTGCACATAATCGGTCTTATCGGCGTGGACGGCGCGCTGTATAAATCGATGGAATTTACAGGAGACGGCATAAAATACCTGTCCATGGACGACCGTTTTACGATTTGCAACATGGCAATAGAGGCTGGCGCGAAGAACGGCATTTTCCCCGTGGACGAAACGGCTTTGGATTACATGAACCGACGTTTTAAGCGGCAGCCCGTGATTTACGCGGCCGACGCGGATGCGGCATACGAAAGAACGATAGAGATAGATCTTTCGGCACTGAAACCCACGGTGGCGTTCCCCCATCTGCCCGAAAACACCAAAACCGAATGGGGCGACATAAAAATCGATCAGGTTGTGATAGGCTCGTGCACGAACGGACATATATCCGATCTTAGACAGGCCGCAGAAATATTAAAGGGCCGAAAAGTGGCCGAAGGCGTGAGGACTATCATAATCCCCGCCACAAACGAGATATACCTTGAAGCCATGCACGAAGGGCTTATAGACATATTCATAGGTGCGGGCGCGGTGGTATCCACCCCCACCTGCGGGCCGTGCTTGGGCGGATACATGGGCATACTCGCCGAAAACGAGAGGGCCGTTTCGACCACCAACCGCAACTTTGTGGGCAGAATGGGACATGTGACGAGCGAGGTATACCTTGCCTCTCCCTACGTTGCCGCGGCCAGCGCGGTGACGGGCAGACTGACCTCGCCCAAGGAGCTTTAAGATGAAAGTCAAAGGAAGAGTATTCAAATACGGCAACGACGTGGACACCGACGTTATAATCCCCGCAAGATACCTTAACACCAGCGGCGAACGCGAACTTGCAAGCCATTGCATGGAGGACATAGACCCACAGTTCACAAAAAAGGTGCAAAAGGGCGACATAATAGTTGCAGGCGACAACTTCGGCTGCGGCTCTTCGCGCGAGCATGCGCCGCTTGCCATAAAAGCGAGCGGGGTGAGCCTGGTGATAGCCAAGAGCTTTGCTCGCATATTTTACCGCAACTCGATAAACATAGGTCTGCCCATACTCGAATGCCCGCAGGCGGCCGAGGCGATAGCGGCCGGCGATGAGGTTGAAGCCGACCTTGACCGCGGCGAGATATGCGACGTTACCACGGGCGAAACGTTTAAGGCAGTTCCCTTCCCCCCGTTCATTCAAAAAATAATCGAAGCGGGCGGACTGATAAATTCGCTTAAAAAGGACGACTGACCGCAAAAATGCGGACTTTAAACCTAAACACGGCGCATTTAAGAACATACCGAACATTTTGACTACTGCGAGGACGATATATGAAATTAAACATTGCGGTTTTGGACGGCGACGGCATAGGCCCGGAGATCTGCCGGGGCGCGGTAACCGTTCTTGAAAGAGTGGGCGAAAAATTCGGCCACGAATTTGAATTCAAACACTATCCGATAGGCGGCTGCGCCATTGACGAATGCGGCGACCCTCTGCCCGAAAAGACGGTGGAAGGCTGCCTGAAAAGCGACAGCGTGCTGCTGGGCGCGGTGGGCGGCTATAAGTGGGACGACCTGCCCGGCGACATGCGACCCGAAAAGGGACTGCTGCGCATACGCCGCGCGATGGGGCTGTATTCCAATATTCGCCCCGCAAAACTGTGGAAGGGGCTTGCAAACGCTTCGCCCTTGAAACACGAACTTGTAAAAGACGGCATAGAGATAATAATCGTGCGCGAACTTACCGGCGGCATATATTTTGGCGAACGCGGCAGGGGAAGCGACGAAAACGGCGACTATGCCTGGGATACCGAAAGATATTCGGTAAAGGAGATAGAGCGCATAACGCGCATAGCCTGCGAACTTGCCGTAAAGCGCAGCAAAAAGCTTGTTTCGGTGGACAAGGCCAATGTTTTGGAATCGAGCAGGCTGTGGCGCAAAACGGTGCACGAATACTGCGCAAAAAACTATCCCCAAATCGAAGTTAAAGACGTGCTTGTGGACAACATGGCCATGCAGATAGTTAAAGACCCGGCGCAGTTTGACGTGGTTGTTACAAGCAATATGTTCGGCGACATACTTTCGGACGAGGCCGCGCAGATAACCGGCTCGATAGGCATGCTGGCCTCCTCTTCGCTGGGGGATACAAAGCGGGGACTTTACGAACCCATACACGGTTCCGCGCCCGACATTGCGGGGCAGGACAAGGCCAACCCCGTTGCCACCATTCTGGCGGCGGCCATGATGCTCAGGGACAGTTTTGATTTGACCGCGGAGTATGCCGCGATAGAAATTGCCGTGCAAAAGACGATAGACGAGGGTCTGCGCACGGCCGACATTATGGAAGAGGGCAAACAGCTTGTAGGATGCAGCCGCATGAGCGAGCTGATAGCGCAGAAGATATAAAATTATGACCGATATAGAACAAAACGTTGAAAACCTGTTAAAAAGCATTCCCGCGCACAATCCGCAGGGCGAAAAAGTTACGCTTGTGGCGGCGGTAAAGATGCAGCCGCCCGAAAGCATAAATAGGGCCGTGCGCGCCGGCATAACCGACATCGGCGACAACCATGTGCAGGAATTCAAAGAAAAATACGACCTTATAGAGGGCGCGCCCACACGACACTTTATAGGGCATTTGCAGACAAACAAGGTTAAATATCTGATAGGCAAAGTGGATTTGTACCACTCGGTGGACAGATACAATCTGGCCGAAGAGCTTTCTAAAAGAAGCGCGGCCGCGGGAGTTTTAAGCAACATATTGGTGCAGATAAACATAGGCAACGAGGAGAGCAAGGGCGGATTCGGGCTTGACGAGGCAGAAGACGCCTGCAAGACCATTGCTGCCCTGCCCGCACTGAACGTTTTAGGACTTATGGCCATGCTGCCCTTTACGGACGACGAGGAGAAACTAAGAGAACTGGCGACGCTGATGCGCGAAAAATACGACCTGTTAAAGGGCGCGTATCCGCAGTTTAAATACCTTTCGATGGGTATGAGCGGCGATTGGCGGCTGTGCGTCGAATGCGGAAGCAACATGGTGCGCATAGGCACGGCCATATTCGGGCCGAGAGATTACGGCGCGTGACCGGTTATTTACGGGGGCGGGCGCGGAAAGAGTTTTCCGCGCCCGCCCCCTTTCCCTTGACAAATCAACCGCGAGGGTTTAAAATTTAATACCGAACGGACTTTTCCCGCGCCTTTAATAAATTTTACAAATTTATTAAAAGTCGATGCGGACTTTGTTACATTTTTATTGTATAATACTATATGGAGGTACTAACGATATGCCTTCGACATACGCACACAAAAAATTTTCGGAAGAAGTGATGTCCATGCTTACGGGCGAGGCGCGCGAGGCTGTGCTGGCCTACCCCTCGCTGTATTGCGCGGGCTGCCACGGCCCCGACCTTTTGTTCTACTATAAAGGCGCGAGGCGCAACCCGGTAAACGACCAGGGATTTGCCATGCACAAGGAGAGCGCGGCCCCCTTTTTTGAAAGGGCCAAAGAGCTTGTGCGCAAGAACGGACAGGCCGCTTTGAGCTATGCCGCGGGATTTATAACCCACTTCGCGCTTGACAGCGAATGCCACGGCTATGTTGAAGCCAAGCGCAAAGAGCTGAAAATAAGCCACACCAAACTTGAAGTGGAGTTTGACAGGTTTTTGCTTGTCTGCTGCGGATACGACCCCGTAAGCACCCGCCTTGCCGAGCACATACGGCCGAAAAAAGAAGATGCGACCGTGATAGCCGGATTTTTTGACATGCCGGGCGAAGTGATAGAACGCGCGATGCGCGACATGCGCCGCATATGCAATTTGTTTGTGACGCCCGGAAGGGTTAGGCACGCCGTGATTTGCGGCATACTTAAAATGCTTAACGACGAACTGCCCGACCAGGTGATGAGCCGCGCGCCCGACCCCCGCTGCGCCGAGAGCAACCGCGAGATGCTTGCGCTGTTTGAAAACGCAAAACGCGTTGCCGCCGCGCTGATAGGTGACTTTACGAATAATATCAACTCGGCCGGTCTGTGCGAAAGGTTTGCGCGCGACTACGAATAACCGCCTCCGCGCAGACAGACGCGCACATATGGCGCGATGAACAGCGGTTCGGCAAAAAATTCAACACAAAGGAATACAACATGCAACACACAAAAGCTGAAAAGAACGGCAACTTTACCCCCATCGAAAAGAAGTGGATAATGTACGACATGGGCAACTCGGCATTCACGCTGCTGTGCTCGGTGTTCATTCCCATAATAGTACAGGGCCTGTGCGCCGAATTGAAAATGAGCGACTCGGAATATCAGGCGTTCTGGTCGATGGTGACGGCAATAATCACCCTTGCCGTTGCCGTGATAAGCCCCGTGGCGGGCACGTTTGCCGACAGCGACGGCATGAAAAAGCCGCTGTTCTTCGGCTCGGCACTGATAGGCATTATAGGCTGCGCGCTCCTGGGCATGCCCCTGCCGCTGGCCGGATTCGTTGCCGTGTTTATAATAACCAAAATGTCGTACAACATAAGCCTTGTGTTCTATGACTCGATGCTTACCGACGTAACCGACATGGAGCGCGTTGACAAAGTATCTTCGCACGGGTACGCATGGGGATATATAGGCAGCTGCATACCGTTTATTGCAAGCATAGGCCTGTACGCGCTTACCCTGTTTGACCTGTTCGACGAAACGGCGGCATTCATAATTGTATTTATACTCAACGCCGTATGGTGGCTGGCGTTTACGCTGCCGCTCACGAAACATTTTAAGCAGAAGCATTTTATTAAACGGCAGCCGCACGCGGTGCGCACTTCGTTTAAAAGGCTGACAGGCGTATTCAAAGATAATATCCCCAACAAACTCGGCATACTTCTGTTCCTTATAGCTTTCTTTTTGTACATAGACGGCGTTTACACGGTTATAGACCTTGCCACAACCTACGGCCTTGCCATAGGCCTTGACAAGCTTCAACTTGTGCTTGCGCTGCTTTTGACCCAGATAATAGCCTTCCCCTGCGCGATAATTTCGGGCATGCTTGCAAAAAAATACGATAACGGCAAACTGATAATAGCGTTTATTACGGGCTATCTGGCCATCGCGCTGTTTGCCATATGGCTTTCGGAAGCGTGGCAGTTTTGGCTGCTTGCGGTGTGCGTGGGACTGTTGCAGGGAGGCGTTCAGGCCCTTTCGCGTTCGTACTTTGCCAAACTGATACCCGTTGACAAGAGCGGCGAATTTTTTGGCATAATGGATATATTCGGCAAGGGAGCTTCGTTCTTCGGCACACTGCTTGTATCGGTTGTTACGTATGCGACGGGCTCGACCAACATGGGCGTTATACCTATTTCGTGCATAATCGGCATTGGCCTTGTGATGTTTATAGTCGCCTACATGCAGATAAAGGACTACGAAAAGACGCACGGCCGCGCGGCCTCGACGACGACAGAGCCGAGCGGCGGGGAAAATGCCGTGGCCGACGGCGGGGAAAGCGACTTGCCCGACGGCGAAAACGACGGCAACGGCGGACTTTAAAAAGCAGTAGTACCGCAAAAAATATCGGTGCGGGGCTTTTTCCGCCGTTCCGATAGGGAGTTTTTGCCGCAACATATAATGAAGTATAGCGCACTATACCTTGCAATTAAGGCAGTGCGCTTTTATACTTTACTTTTAAGCTGTTTCGCCGTATAATATCATCAAAAACAGACAACACTTTAACGGAGTTACAATGCAACCAAAAAATCTTTTAACGGCAAAAAACCGAAATGAACTGCGTGTTTGGCTTGCAGAAAATTATGATAAAGAAAGCGAATGTTGGGTGATTGTAAAGCGCGGCAGACCGCAAAACGATAATACGTTTTGGTATATAGACGCAGTTGAAGAAGCACTGTGTTTCGGTTGGATAGACAGTACTACCAAAACGCTTGAAAACGGAATCACCGCTCAAAAATTGACGCATAGAAAGAAAAAAAGTTTGTGGTCGGAACTCAATAAAGAGCGTTGCAGACGACTTGAAAAATTGGGATTGATGACGGAAGCAGGACGCGCCCTTTTGCCCGATATGTCGGCAAACGGTTTTGCAATAGACAGCGAAATATTGACGGCGTTAAAGGCAGATAAAACAGTGTGGCAAAACTTTAATAATTTTCCGCCATTGTACCAACGGGTACGCATAGACACGATTCAAATAAAGAAAAAACAACCCGATTTATTTGACCGCAGATTGCAAAAATTTATCGCGAATACAAAGAAGGGTATTATGTACGGCGAATGGAACGATAACGGACGATTATTAAATTATTGATAAATTCCAATTTATCCGGCAATCAAAAAGAGCGAAGTTTTTTAAAATCTTCGCTCTTTTTATCGCATAACGAACAGCGGCCCCGACGAAACCGTCGGGGCCGCTGCCCTAATGTAGGAATTACAGATGGCTATATAGTGTTACGGAGTACGCCCGGATAATCAATCCTTGTTAAGGTTTTTACCGCGGCGCAACGAAACATAGTTTGTGAACTTGGCCACCGAGGTTGCGTATACCAGCACGGCACTTACGGCAAACGCGCCGATAACCGCCGTTACCGCTATATCCCTCCACTCGTACCAGTCGGGATCGAAGGAGTATACCAGGGTGTCTTCGCCATAGAAGTTCATCGCGTTGCTGTTGGCAACCGTGTACATTATTCTTTGAGCTGCCTGGCGCACGGCCGTGGTGTAGTAGCCGTAGCCCGAACCGGGAGCATACTGAACTATGTTGGAGTAATCGGAACCGTCGGGAAGGTCGGTACCAGCAAGCATGCCGTATACCATGTTCATGCCGCCCGACCTGTACCAGTCGGTTACGGCAAAGCCTGCCATACCCGCTTCGCCGCGCAGCCAACCCGTCATAAGGTTGTAATAGTTGCCCGTCCACGTCATGCCTATCTTATTGAACGAGTTCATAACGTTCATGGCGTCGCCGATTTCGATGGCGATTTCGAAGGGGCGCAGGTATATCTGGCGCATGGTCTGTTCGTTGAGCCATGCCTTGTAACCGGTACGGTTGGTTTCCTGATCGTTTAACACGAAGTGCTTGTTGTATACATACAGGCCCTTGGACTGTGCGCCCGCGGTTTCGTAACCGGCGATGTAGCCCGTGAGCACGGGGTCTTCGCTGTAGAATTCGCCCGTACGACCGTGGTAGGGATTGCGGTGCAGGCCGAGACTGAAACCGTAGAGGCCCGAAGCACCCGACCACAGACCGTCTTCGCCGATGGCCTGGCCGACAGCATAGGCAAGTTCTACGTTGAACGTGGAAGCTATTATGCCTTCGCAGGGGTAGCCCGTGGGGGTATAGTCGGTGTTGGCTGCGTCGAAGTGCATGCCGAAGCCGATGCCGCGCTCGCCGCTCATGTTAAACTTCCAGCTGATGCCGTTTGAAGCGTTTACGTCGTAGGTATAGGGTTTGGACACGCTGGAGATAGCCTCGGTCTGCCTGCGGCCGTAAGCCACGGTGGTTACCGTCTCTTCCCAGGTGAGCTGACTCATGAACTGTTCCCACTTTGCAATATCCTCTTCGGTTGCGCCGCGGTTGGGGTCGTATTCGATGCCGCGCATTTCAACGAGAGCTATCGTGTTTTCATCTGCCGGATCGACGGACTGCGCAGCGAACACGGGGTCGGATACGCTTGTATCGATTTCGGGATAGTAGAGATTTACATTCGCGGTATTGAGGTTGTTGTTAGCATCGAGTACGCCCGTTGCAAACTCCTCTCTGATGCCCGAAGTGCTCATGTTGTCGTAGTTTGCGCTTACGCCCGTATCCTTCCAGTTGTAACGCGACATATAGGTTACGCGGTCGGGATCGTTGAACGCAACGTTGGGATCGGACGCGTCGAACAGGTTTTCGGGCTGTTCGGCGCCCTGAGTCCAGTATACATACGACTGCGAACGCGCGGAGTCTACATTCACCTTGTAAACGAGGCTTGCGTCGCCCGCGCCGAATTCGGCGTCGATGCCCTGTATGCCGCTGTCCTTTGCCTTTAAGATGCTGTTTACGGCCTCGTGCGAGTTGGAAGCCGCAACGAGGTAGTAGGTGCCCTCGCTTAAAACATACGAACCCTTGCCGTCGTTTGCAAGCCTGTCGTATGCGGCGAACAGTTTGTTGGCGTCTATCTTTATATCGATAACTTCTTCGCCGCCGTTTGCCTCAAGCTTGGAAGTTTTGCCGAAGCCGACGAGTTCGACGGAAGGTTTTTCGACGCCGTTGGCCTTATCGGTTGCGGTTATGGGCTGCTGCAGATAGATTTGAATGTTCTTTTTGCCTGCAACGCTGCCCGTGTTGCGAACTCTTACGCGAACGATTATATCGTCGCAGTCGCCCAAATCGTCGCCCGTCGCGCGAAGCTGATCGGCGGGGCGCAGATCCTTTTCGGGATCGTTTTCGAGGTGGTTTTTAGCGGGATCGGGATCGGCTATAACCTCTTCGATGGTATAGCTGAAATCGGTGTACGAAAGTCCGTAGCCGAAGGGATACGAAACGGCCGAAGAATAATCGTAAGTGCCTGCATTGGGGCTTGCGAGAAGCAAGTCTTCGTATCTGGTTTCGGCATATCTGTAACCGAGGTACATGCCTTCGGCCATGACTACGTTGTTAGACAGACCGTAGTTGGGCATCGAAGGGTTGGCGTCGGCATACGAATACCACATATCCGAAAGGCCGCCGGATGGGTTGGACTTGCCAACGAGTAAGTCGGCCACGGCCTTTATGCCGTCGGAACCGGGGAAGCCTATCCACATAACGCCTTCGACATTCTTTAATATTTCGGGAAGGTCTTCCTGCATGGGGTTGGCCTGGTTGAAGAGTACGATAACCTTGTCGTAGCTGTTGCAAAGGTTTTCGATCATGTTCTCTTCGCGAGTGGTGAACTGCAGATAGTCGTTATCGGTCAAGCCTGCGTTACCGTTGGTGGTGAGGGGAGGAAGGTCGATGGCCTCGTTGGTCATGCGGCCGACGATGAATATGGCCGTGCTGTCCTGGCCGAACGTACCCCTGTTTTTGGCGGAGGCGGGAATATCTTCCCACGTTTCGCCGTTGATCGCTACGTTTACGCCGTTAGAGGTGGTTTTGCCCCTCTTGAACTGCGTGCCGTCGCCTTTATACCAGTTGGCGAGGCTTGAATTCATGGTAAGGCCTGCGGCCTCGAACTCGTCATAAAAATACTGCTGGCGCGAAGCGTTTACTATAATTTCGCCCGCACCGTCGAGCGAGTACATGGGGTCGTATGCCGTAACGCCGTAAAGACTTACCTTTTCGCCTGCGGCGAGGGGAAGCGCGGAGTTTTCGTTCTTTAAAAGAACGGTGCCTTCGGCCTGGGCAGCGGCTGCAACCGCGCCGTTGCCGTCGAGAACGTCTTCAACGCTGCTGTACCACGTTTTGTAGTAAATGGGGGTCTTGCCCGTGTTCACGGTTATGGTTGTGCCCGTATCCTTGAACACGTATTCCGAGATCATATCCTCTACCTGCGAATCTTCGCACAGGATGGTGAACATTAACGTAAGGCCGAAAAGCACAGCCGTTATGTTGAAGAGTATTTTTGCAAATACATGCATAACTTTATTTAACAGCATCTGTTTCTCCTCCCTTTGCGGCCTTTACCTTTTTATCTTTCATAGGCAGCCAAGCCATCAAGTTTGAAAGCAGAGCGCAAATTATCATAAGTGCCGCGCTTAAAATAATTTCGATGATGTAGGGAATATCAAAGAAGTTTGATATGGTCATCATTTGCGCTATGGGATAGTTGTATATTGTGCAAACATAAGTTATTATCGCCGCAAAATTGAGCAACGCCATTGCAGCCGCGCCGTGGCCGTCAAGCCCGATAAGCGACAGCAGTATGAACGCGCCCGCACCCGAAAGCATGAGGATCATGGGGATTATGGAGCGTTCGGGAATTTCGGCAAGCGTAAAATAATATACCAATGCCGTGATTATGGTTATAAGCGCGACAAAGAGGCCGACGTAATACGCCGATCTTTTGCTTTTGAAAAACTTTTTTATCATTTTTCATTCCTCCTTTAACCGAGCACGGCAGAGAGTGCAACGCCGAGCTGCATGTTTACGTTATCCGCCGTTGCGGTGAAGTAAGTCATAAGGTTGTGGTTATTGCTGCCGCTTTTATATGTGGCTTTAAGCGTTATGCTTTTAACTTCGCCGGGGGCAAGATTTATCGTTTGCGCATCCGTTTCGGCCGTCGTGCCGTTGTTTACCATTACGAACGTAAGGCTTATTGCGCTTTGGCCGAAGTTTTTGAATGTGAAGTAGAAAGTGTTTTCTGCACCCACATGAACGATCTTGCTCGCATCATCACTTGCGCTCATCGTGGTTACAACGCGGAACTTATCGCCGCTTGCGATGGTGCCGTTGTACGAAAGGATATTGCCCAGGTAGGCATAGCCGTCGGCGGTTTCGATAATGTCATCGCGCAGCGCGTCACTGCCGCCGCCTGTAAAGTTAGTGTTTACAATGCCTTCACTGTTGTTATCTATACAGCAGTTTGTGGGTTTGCCGCTGCCGTCGGTGCGCTTGCCGAAGGTTATCTGTTCGCCCTTGGCGAGCGTGCCGTTTGCAACGGGCAGGAAGTAGGGAGCGATAACCAGCCCCTCTTCTACCTTTGTTTCGTCCGTTACGGCCTGTTTGGTGGAATAGTTATACCAACCTTCGAGCACTTTGCCGCCGAGGTCGCCTTTAAGCTGTTCGGACGTGGGAACGACAAGCGCGTCGCCCGCGGTCTGTTCGGCGTTGTAGCCTTCGAGCGAGAGACCTGAGGGAAGTTTTACTTCCACCTGAACTCCTTCGGCGAATACGGGGGTGAGCGTACCGCCGCATGCGGGTACGCGGGTGGCCGCTTCAACGGCTATCGGTTCGGAACCGTCGGCCCTGGTAAGCTGCCAGCCGATTATCTCTTTTTCAGACTTGACCTGTTCGGCGGTGGGAAGAACTATTCTTCTGCCCGCGCGCTGCTGCGCGTTCCAGCCTTCGGCCGTTACGCCTTCGAGCGTCAATGTTACATAGTTATCGTAAGGCACCTGTTCGGGATTGGAGGGCTGGGCGGCATCCACCTTGCGGTATGCAAGCGAGAGGCCGAGTTCAAGCTCTTTAATATCGTTTTCAATCACGATATAAGTGAGAGCGTTGCCGTTTGAGGTGAGCGAATACTGACCCGAAACGATTGTGCTTTCGCCCGCGCCCAAAGTTACCGCCATGCGGTATCTTTCTTCATACTTATAATATCCGTCGGCCGCCTTGTATTCGGAACTTGCGCCTATATTGTATATACTCAGCTTTATTTCGACGTCGCTGAAATTCTGTACGTTGTAAATGAATTCATATACGCCGTCGGGAACTTTCGTTCCGCCCTGATACTGCGTATCGAAGCGGATTGCCGAACCTGCATATATGGGCTGGGTATCCGAAAGGATAACGCCGTTGCCCGCAGCATAGCCGTTTGCACCGCCTGCGATTACAAGGCTGTTGGTTGCACCGACTCCTATTTTGCCGCCGTTTGTAACTTTAAGCGAGCTGTCTTTATGCGCGGCGATTTCGCCGGGAACCTCATCGGTATTGTATGCGGAATTGGAGCCGCTGCCGATGTTGAGCTGGGTATAGCCTTCGGGGGCGGTGAAATAGGGCATTAAGGTTAAATCTTCGGTGAGGTTGAAGCTGCCGTCGGCCTTTATTGTTTGAAGAACGTTGCCCTTTTCGTCGAGCACGGCAAAACCCGAAAGTTCGCGGCCGATGTTTTCATCGAGCTTGAACAGGTCGTCGGTGAGCTTGCCGTTGGCCGTGAAGCCGAGCGAAAGTTCGCCGTTGTTGAACGTGATGCCCGTGCAGTTTGCAAGGGTTATCGTGAACAGCACTTCGGGTTCGGAAGTTTCCTCGTCCTTATACTGCGCGGTGAGGGTTATGTTTGCCGTTACCTCGAACGTGTAAGTTTTGGAAGTGGAAACGACTTCGCTGCCGTTATACCAGCCGGTGAACACCTTGCCTGCCTGCTCTGCGGCCACAACGGTTACGGAAGTGCCCTCTTCAACCGTTGCGGTGGTGCCGCTTTGACCTTGAATAGTGCCGCCGACAACCGTTACCTCATATGTTTCGGGCTGGGGTGCAGGCTCTTCCTCGCCGGGATTTTCGGGTTCGGTTGCGCCGTCTACAAGGCGGTATGCAATGTTCATGCCGAATTTAAGCGAGGAAACATCCTCTTCGATAACGATATATGTGAGCGCGTTGCCGTTTGACTTATCAATCAAATACTGGCCCTTTACGGTGGTGCTTTCGCCGGGGGCGAGCTCAACCTTCATGGCGTACCTTTCGGCATACGCCATGCTGCCTTCTTTATATTCGCCGCTCGCGTTTATGTTATAGATGCTGAATTTGAAGGGCTGTGTGCCGAGGTTTTGCACGTTGTACATGAACTCGTACACGCCGGGGGTAATATTCTTGCCGTAAGAGCTGTCCAGACGTATGGCGGAATCCGCGCCTATTGCCTGGTTATCGGTTATTACAAGGCCGCTGCCGGAGGTGAAACCCTGCGCGCCGCCTTCGATAAGCTGATTTTTAACCACCTCTACCTCGCCCGCATCGGCATGGGTTGAGAAATCGCCGGGAACGCCTGTGGTATCATAGCCGGGCGTATTTGTTTTGCCGCTGCCGAGCACAAGCTGGGTGTAGCCCGAAGGAGCCGAGAAGTAAGGGGTTATGGTGATGTTTTCTTCAACAAGATATTCATCGCCGAAAGCCACGGTTTTAACGACGTTGCCGCTTGCGTCAAGCACGGCAAAACCCAAAAGTTCGCGGCCGGATTCGGCAACCTTGTCGCTTACCTTAAACATGTCCTTGGTAAGCGCGCTGCCCGCGGAGATCTCGTCGTTAACGGCTTCGCCGCTTGCAAACGTAACGTAGGTGGAATTATCTATCGTTACGGTTACGTTATCTTCGGGATCGGGTTCGGGATCGGGCGTAGTTTTGTTTTCAGTCATGCTGAACGCCACGCCGAGCTGAAGATCGACGTTGGCATCGGTTGCGGTGAAGTACGCCATTACATTGTTGTTATCGCTGCCGTTTTTATAAGCTGCGACAACGTTAACGCTTTTAACTTCGCCGGGAGCAAGCTTGACTTCGAAAGGCGAAGTTTCGGCATTAGTACCGCTGTTTACCATTACGAACGAAAGGCTGATTGCGTTTTGACCGAAGTTTTTGAACGTGAAGTAGAACGCGTATTCGGTACCCTTTTTAATGGGTTTATCTGAACCCATAGTGGTAGTAACGCGCCAGGTTTCGCTCTTGGCTATCGTGCCGCCGTAAGAGAGCACGTTGCCCATGTAGGCAAAGCCGTCTTCGCCGACGATAACGTTGTTGCGGGTGGCGTTTGCGCCGCCGCCTGTGAAGTTGGTCTTTACCACTCCGGTACTATTACTATCGATACAGCTGTTAGTAGGGCTGTTACCACCGTCGGTGCGCTTGCCGAACGTGACCTGTTCGCCCTTGGCGAGCATGGTGTTGTTTACGGGCAGGAAGTAGGGCGCAATGGTCATGCCCGATTCCACAACCGTATTTGCGTCTACTATGGTAACGTCGTGGCTGTCGTTGTTGTCCGAGCCGACCACATACCAGCCTTCGAGCACTCTGCCGCCGAGGTCGCCTTTAACCTGCGAGGCCGTGGGAACGACAAGCTTGTCGCCCGCGGTCTGTTCGGCGTTGTAGCCTTCGAGCGTAAGACCTTCGGGAAGGGACACTTTTATGCTGGTGGATTCGGCAAGAACGGGAACGAGCTTGCCGCCGTTCAAAGGAACGCGGACCGCGTTTATGGTATCCGCCGACAACATTGCGTCGGTAAGAGTGGTTTCGACGCCGTTATCGTTGCGGATAAGCTTCCAGCCGATGAATCCGCTGCCGGTGTTGTTGGTTATCTGGTCGCTTGAAGGCACTACCAGACGTCTGCCGGCGCGCTGATCCTCTTCATAGCCCGATACGGTGAAGTTTTCGGGAAGGTCGAGCGTTACCTTTGTGTAGTTGTTGAAAGGTTCGGGTTCGGGATTTACGGGTGCTTCCGCTTCCACCTGACGGTATGCCAAAGACATGCTTAAATCGAGCGTGGAAATATCGTTTTCAACAATAATATATGTGAGCGCGTTGCCGTTTGAACCGAGCGCATACTGACCCGAAACTATTGTGCTTTCGCCGGGTTCGAGATCCACCGCCATGCGGTATCTGTCTTCGTAAGCATAGAAGTTTTGAGCCTTTTTATATTCGGCGCTGGCACTTATATTATAAATGCTCAAACTTATTACTTCGCTGCTGCGGTTTTCGACATTGTAAATGAATTCATATACGCCGTCGGTAATGTTAAAGCCGTACTTCGTATCGAAGCGGATGGCCGAACCCGCCGTGATGGGATCGGGATCGTAAACCGCAAGGCCGTTGCCGACCGCAAAGCCGGCTTTGCCGCCGCCTACTATAAGGCCTTCGCTTACTTCCACCCTGCCGGTATAGGTCGGGGCTTTGCCGTTTGCGTGGGCCGCAAAGTCGCCGGGAACGCCGTCGGAGTTATACTTGCTGTTCGCGCCGCTGCCGAGGGTGAGCGGCGTGTATTCTTCGGGCATGCTGAAATAGGGCGTTATCTTAACGTCCTCGCCGAAAGATATTGCGGTTTCGCCAAACGCCACCTTGCTCGTAACTTTGCCGTTTTCGTCGAGCACGCCGAAGCCCGCAAGCGTTCTGCCCGCATCCTCCACGGCCTTGTCGATCTTGAACGAATCGAGCGTTAAACCTTCGCCCGTGCTGAGCGTTTGGGTGGTGCTGCCGTCGGCAAACGACACATACGGCGAATTGACGATTTCAACCGTATATTCCGTTGCGGGCGGAGCGGGCTGGTAGCCGGAATCGAAATCGAAGTCGCTGTCGTAGTCGGGGCGGTTAGGCTCGTACGCGTCGTTTATCGACGGCACATAGTTGTCGTCCACGCCGGGATCAGGGACAAAAATTTCGTCATCCTCTTTGTCTGCGCAAGCGGCTGCAAAGGCACAGCCGGCAAGTGCGCAACCCAGGAAAAGCGTTTTTATAAATTTGCTTTTCATGTGTAAAAGGTCCTCCTTTTCTCCTACTTGTGCCGGGCTTGATACCCGACACTATTATTCATAGCAATTATACAACATACCCCCCCCCCGGACCAATTGCCTTTCTCACGCTTATATCTTTCAACCATTTTTATTTTTTTGCTTTTTATCATTTTGAATGAGCGGGCAAAACAATTTTATAAGTAAATTATGCAATTTGTGCCAAAAAATGTATTTCTCTTTCAATATTTTAGTACCTAAAAACGGTGCCGCGCCCGCCTGAAACGGCGGGCGCGGCACCGTGAGCATATTCGGTGCATTATTTTTTAAGCCCTGCAACCCATGCGCGGCGGGTCACGCGGCGGCGGAGGAGCGCGTTCGCCCCGCTCTGCGGCGCGAAAAAACAAGGCGGTTTGCGGCGGCGGAAACGAGCTTATACAGTTCGGAAAATACTATTACCGAAAGGGACAGCGCGGCGACGGTAAGCCACTGCGCGGGCGTGAGGGCCGATATTCCGAACGCCGGGGCGAGGGGCGAAAGGCACAAAAGCACGTTTGCCCCGACGCCGAACGCCGCCGTTGCAAGCATGGCCGGGTTCGCGGGCGCGTTCCTTGCAAAAAGCGAGCGAGAGCCGCGCACGTTGAATGCGTGGAAAAGTTCGGCAAAAGACACGGTTAAAAAGGCCATGGTGGTGGCCGCGCCGTTGCCGAACGCGGGCAGGGCAAAAGCATAGGCGCACAGCGTTACCCCGCATATATATGCACCAGAACACAACACAAACAGCATCGAGGCCCTGCCGAGAGCCGCCCCGCAGCGTTCGGGCGGACGGTTCATGGCGTCGCGTTCACCCCGCTCGGCGCCGAGGGCGAGCACGGGGAAAGTGTCGGTTATAAGATTTATCCAAAGCAGCTGCGTGGAGGGCAGAAAGCCGTACTGCGGAAAGGCGAAGGTGGCTATGAGTATCGCCAGCACTTCGGCAAGGTTGGTTGAAAGATAAAAGGCTATCGT
>CALVWU010000007.1 GCA_944367955.1 uncultured Clostridia bacterium | reverse complement strand
CCACTCCCAAAATATACTCCGCCTAATATTCGTCCGACATGCAGAGCAGGTTATGAGACTTTTCGCAGTTTTCAACGGTGTATTCAAACTCCGGTATGAAGCGTTGCCCCGCAGATATGTTTGGTTTAAAATAGAAATCCGCGGACGAAAACACGATGAATTCGTAAACTTTTTCCAAAGTTAAAACGGCGGGGGCGTCTTTGCCGCGACCGTCGGAGGCCGTCGACTGTTCGAAAAGCGGCGTCAACACCGCGTCATGCGAAGGCACATAGAACATGTTTACGAGCATGCCTTCCCCGTCAACCCAGCCGAGGAAGGTGCAGCCCTCTCTGTTAAGCACGGGAAGCGCGAACGCATTGCCCGCGAGCACGTTTTTTTCGGTTCCGCAATCGAGAGTGACGCTTTTTTCCTCGTCGCCGACATACTCTACCTGCGCACAGTTATCCCAAAGCGGCGAAAAGGCCTGCGTTTGTTCGCGCGAAAACGAAGCGTATACATACACCGTGTCGCCGCTGCCGAAGGCGTAAGGTTCGACGCTGTTTACCGAAGAGGGCAGATATGCGCGGGCCGGCTCTTCGCTGCCGCTGCCGCTTACGGCAAGCGCGTAACCGCCGATATAAGTTACCCCGTAGGGCAGGATTATGCCCCTGCCGAACAGAGTTGCGCCGCTGAAAGCATGCGGCATTACGGCGCGCACACCCTGCGGAAGTACGACGGTATTCATAAAATAAGCGTTAGCGAAGGCGTAATCCCCCACCTCCTTTAACGCGCCGCCCGATTTGAATTCGACGGAGAGCTGCGAACCGTAAAAACAGTTTTCGCCTATCTGCGAAACGCTTGCGGGAATTACGACGGGTTCGGCGATGCAGAGCCGTGCAAAGGCGTATTCGCCGAGTATTTGAACGGTTGAAGGAATGGTTAAACTTTTTATGTTTTTAACTTCGGCAACGTCGTTGGAGCGGCTTGAAAATTTTACCGCCACGACGGGTTTGCCCTCGATATATGACGGGATTACTATGTTCACGTTGTCGCCGTACGACCCAGAATAATCGGTTACCGACACGCTGCTTTGCCCCATTTCGTAGCTGAAATGGCGGGCGCTGCCGCTTACGACTATCTCCTGCCAGACGGCATAGAGCACCAGCGTTTCGGTTTGATCTGCGGGGGTGCATTCGATATACTCTCCGTCGCCCGCGGGCGAAGTGTTCCAACCGAGGAATATATAGCCTTGACGGGAAGGTTGGTTGAGGCGGACGATTTGGCCGAGAGCGACTTTTTGAGGATTGCGGGAATCGTTTATCCCACCCGAAAGGTTATAGACAATATCGTAGGTGAGGCCGGCTTCGCGGTAGCGGGCGGTGAGCGACAGGTTGCCGACGTTTAAAACGTTGATGCTTTCATACAGATTGCCTTCGCAGTCGAACCAGCCGCAGAAATCATATCCGGCAAGGGTACATTCGGGCAGTTCAACTTCGCGGCCGAACGTGACGTTGAACGAATGAACGGCATATATATTGCCGTCAAAAGCAAATTCGCCGCCGTCGGCGTTGAGCGAAACGGTGTATACATCGGGCGCAAAGCGCGCGTACAGCGTTGACAGCGAAAGGATATTGGAAGAGTTGAGTTCGACCACCTGTTCGCCGCCCTCCTGCGCAGTGAACCAGCCGACGAAGGTGTGGCCCGCCTTTGCAGCGGGATACAGCGTTATGCTTTGGCCGAATCGCACCGAATTGGGATTGCTTTCGCCGGCATAATATGTGCCGCCGTTCAGCCGATATACCACGGTATATGTATTGGGCGTATACACGGCGTAGAGCGTGAGATCGCACGAAATGCCGTAAAGCCCGTCGTAATACTTTCCGCTGCCGTCGGGCGAAGTGTTCCAGCCGACGAAGGTATGGCCCGCCTTTTGCGCGCCGTACAATTCGCATACCTCGCCCGCGCCCACCGAAACGGGATTTTCGCCGAGGAGCGAGCCGCCGCAGGTATCGTAGAGCACGTTGAACGCGTCGCCGCTCTGCTGCCACACGGCGTACAGGGTTAAATTTGCGGCGTTTTCGCCGCCCACGCTGTAATAGCGCGTTCCTCCCGAAGGGCCTGTGAACCAGCCCAAAAAGATATAGCTGCGGCGAACGGGTTCGGACAGCGTCTGTTCGCTTTCGGCCGTAATCGTTTGCGGATTGCTTAAACTCATCGTGCCGCCCTGCAACTCGTATTTAACGGTGTATACGGTGTTGTCCCACTTGGCGTAAACCGAAATATCGTCCGCCGCGCACGAAACGCTATGCACGGGCTCGCCCGAAAAATCGGGAGTAAGATACCAGCCTTCGAAGCTGCTGCCCGGCTTGGCAAGTTCGGGCAGGGTGACGCCGCCGCTTTCGACGGTGAACACCGTGGTTGCGGACGACAGAAAGGAGCCGCCGTTGAGCCAGTAGTCGATGGTGTATTCGCGCGGGGAATATACGGCCGTGAGCGAGGCGTTGCCGCCCACCTTTACGGGAAACGTGACGGGCGAGCCGTCGTCGGCGGCGTAATACAAAAAGTCATACCCCTCCCTTTGAGGGTCGGGCAGCGAAAACCAGTCGTCCTGCGAAACGGTGTATTCCCTGCCGTCGGCAACGACGACAAACTGTTTGCGGCCGAGCGCGGGCACGATGACGGCGATGCAGACGAGCAGAGCGCACAACAGCAATGCCGCAAGCGCGGCGGGCACAAGCGACCTTTTGCCGCGCACTGAGGCCGAGGCGCAAGCAGGCCGCCCGCTTTGACCTGCGAGGCCGTAATACAGCCGCGAAACCGGCAGCGAAAACTGCGCCGACAGAGCGCAGAGCTGTTCGATGTCGGGACATACCACGCCGCGCTCCCACTTTGACACTATGTCGGCCGAAACGCCCAGCGAGGCGGCAAGTTCTTCCTGACTGCGCCCGGCGTCTTTGCGCGCGCGGGAGATGGCAAGGCCTTCGGCCGAGGCGTTGAACACGCCCGAACACGGCAGACCGCCTTCGGACGGGGGACAGCCGAGCAGCTCTTCGAGCGATACGTTTAAAAGCGACGCCATGCCGCCCAAAACCGACAGGTCGGGGCGAGACACGTCCCTTTCCCACTTTGACACGGTTTGAAGATGCACATTCAATTTTTCGGCAAGCTCGCTTTGGGTTATGCCTGCGGCCTTGCGCAATCTTTTTAATCTTTGGCTGAAATTTTCGTTCATCGTTCACCTGTGCGGGCAGGTTGCCCGTTTTTTATATTTTAACACAACCCGACAAAATATGCAACGGCCGCGCCGCGTTTTTTTGTGCGGCGCGGCTTTAAAATAACGGCGGCGGATCAAAGCGATCCGCCGCCGTTAAAGGGATGGAGATAAAGGGGTTATTTGATGGCATAACACACGTTAAACGGCATATATATGCCTATCAAACAGATGTGTGAACAACTTTTTTACACCCTTGCCCAATGCCCGCCCGTGCGCGGACGGACATTGCGCGGGAGGATGTATATGAAATCGGGATAGATTGTTTTATCCTTACGTCTGCGGGCAGGAAAGGTTTAAACGCAGACTAAAACTTTTTAAGACTGCGACGGGGTTGAAGAATAGTCCTTGCCGTCGATGCCTATGCCCATGCCCGATATGGTTACCGTGCTGTCGGCCGCGGGCATTACGCCGAAACGCTGGCCATAGCCCATTTTACCAAATATTCCGGTAAAAGTAAGGAAGCCTTCATTGAACGAATACGTATCGGTGTCCGATATCGTTCCGGAAAACTCTGCGGTTTTACCATTGACAATTATACCCAGTTTGAGCACATCGTTATCCACGCGCACGATATTGACCGAGATCGTATTCGTCTTATCCGCGCCAAAAGTAAAATCCGTTGTGCAAGAAAGTTCGCCCCAGCAAGTCTTTTTTCCTTGATAATAACCGCAATTCAAGGTAATCTTTCCGTCATCCGCCACATTTAGCCAAATGCCATACTTTTGCTCATCGGGAGACGTTATATCTTTGCTGCCGAGAATCTGCAAGTCGAACGCGCCCGTCGCACTCATTTCAAATGTGTAGGTGTATACCTTGCCGGCTATCTGATCGATTATAGCGGGGATCTTGCTAGCGTCGTTGCCCTTGTCGCCGAGATGCACCCAGTCGCCGCTTGAATTTTTAGCGACGTGGAACAGATCGAAGCGGCTTGCGCTGTCGCTTGTGAACACAAGGCCGTCGCCCTGCTTTTGGGGCTTGGACGAGGCGACCGAAGTCCAGTTTGCGACATCGAAGAAGCTGTCGCCTTTGATGTTTGTTGCGTTAGCGGAAGTAGTTGCTTCGTATACGGTTTCGGGTTCGGGCTCAGGTTCGGGAGATACTACGGTTTGATCTTCGCCGTCGATGCCTATGCCCATGCCCGAAACGATTACCGTGCCGTCGGCTGCGGGGAAGAAGCCCACGCGCTGGCCGAAGCCGGTGTTTTCGAGACACTTGGAGTATTTTGCAACGCCGTCTTCAACGGACACATAGTCGGGATATGCGATGGTATCCGCCGTGAGGGGAACGGTTTTGCCGTTGATTGCGATTTGAACGGTTAAAGTGGCCTTATCCAGACGGGTCAACGTGAGCGACACCGTGTTGGATTTATCCGCGCCGAAGGCAAAGCTGCTTGAACCGGTCATTTCTCCGTTGGAAATTCTATCCTCATGGCCGCAGCCGATGTTGAAAGTAACCCTGCCGTCTGCCGCAATATTGAGCCACATGCAGTTTTTACCTATCATGGGCGTGGTTGCGTCCTTGGAACCGAGCACAAGAATATCGAATGCGCCGGTGGCACTCACCTTGTAAGTAAAGGTGTATTCCTTGCCGTAAATTTGGGGGATGTTGTCGGTTTTATCCGCGCCGTTGTCGCCGAGGTGCACCCACGTCTTTGCGCTGTCGTCCATTTGGGCCACATAGAACATGTCGAAGCGGGCCTTTGAAGAGGAATCGAACACGAGGGAGCCGGCCTCGTTTTTGGTAACGGTGCCGTCCTTCCAGTTTGCAACGTCGAAGAAGTTTTTACCGTCGATAGTGGTTGCGGTGTTGGAGGTTGCGGCCTCGTAAGCGGGCTGAGGTTCGGGTTCGGGCTGCGAGTTATCCTTATACTTTGCAGTCAGGGTGACGTCGCCCGAAACGGTGTATTCGAATTCCTTGCTTTCGGACAGCTGCGTTGCGCCGTTATACCAGCCGAGGAAGGTGAAACCTTCTTTATCGTTGGCAACGACGGTTATCTTTTCGCCCTCTTCGAATTCGCCCTCGGTTGCCGACGAGCCTTTGATAACGCCGTCGACGACCTTAACCGTGTAAGTTTCGGGCGCGGGTTCGGGAAGGGGCACATCGACCTTGCTTGAAGCTTCGGCAAAGGACAACAGCTTTGCGCTTATTATGCCTTCGGCGGGAACATCCTTTAAAGGCACATAGTGCATGTTGGAAAGGGTTATAACGCCGGGGCCTATATGGGTGAACATCTGAATAAGCTGGCTCTCTTCGGTGGTTTCGCCCACATACTTCATGCGGTATACGGTGCCGGGCGTTAAAACGCGGTCGGGGTTGTTCTCTTCGGCCGAGTTGGTGCCGATGAGCTTGGAAAACTCTACCTTGCCGGGTTCGGGATCGTAGGGGTCGACGGCCTCGCTGCCGTTCTTGTCGTACTCCCTTACTACCTTTATACCGAGGCGATTTATCGTCGTCCCCTCGCTTACAGAAACATCGAAGGTGAGCACGAACTTGCCCTTGTAGGGATTGCCCGCGCCATCGTCGAGGGCAAAGCGGGTGAACGAACCGACTTCTTTTTCTCCGCCCTGCGTTACCTGCCAGGTTTCGCCCGTGGCGGTCACCGTGGCGTTGGCACCGTTCTGCATGGAGAAGGTCATTCTGTCTTCAAGCATGGCTTTTACGGCCGCGCCGCGGCTTGTTTCGGAAGTGGTGTGAGTTGCGCCCACGCTTGCGGCGGTGAAGTCGTATGCGTTGGAGCCGTCGATGACGACGTATTTGGAATTATCGTTTGAATCGTAATACTGCTTGTAGCCGTCGCAGCGGGTGCAGAAGTTGCCGTCGAACTGATGTCCGCCGAGAGAGGCGATTTCAATCTCTTTTGCGGTGACGGGCTTTTTGCCTTCGGCGTCGTACAGCGCGCCGCAGTGTTCGCACTGCATGTGCGCTTCCGCGCCGGGAACGACGCAGGTAGGTTCGACCTTGGCCACGGACACGAGCGAGTGGGCGTCGGGATCGACGGCCAGCGACAGCGCAGCGGAGATGGTTTCCTGGGCATTTTCATCGAAGATGCTGTATTCCTTGCCGTCGATGTTGTAGGTGCCGCAGTCGTCGCAGTACCAGTATGCCTTTACGCCCGTCGTTGTGCAGGTGGGCGAAACCTGGTCGTATTCCACCTTTGCGGTGTGATTATCTTTGTTGACGGGAATGGTGACTTCGCTTTCGTCCACCTCTTCGCCGTTCAAGAAGCACTGGCCGCAGTAAAGGCAGTAGTCGTGCTTTATGTTGCCTTCGTGCGTGCAGGTGGCTTCGGTAGCTTCTTTGGTGTATATTGCATGCTTATGTTCGACCGAGACCCCGTCGGCGCATGCGGCAAGCATGGACGCCGAGAGCACGAAGGCCGTGGCGGTAAGCATTATGGAGTTGAACTTTTTACTCATCTTTAATATATTCCTCCTGAAAGCCCGCCCTGCCGCGCGGACACGAATGTCCGCGCGGCGGACGCGCGCCGCGATATGTTATTTGTTGTTCTTGCGGAGGTTTATAACATCCGTAACTATGCCGTATATCCACCAGCAGCCGTAAGCTATCGCGCCCCAGATGAACAGCGTCATGAATACGCGCGACAGAATGGGAACGGCGGTTTCCCATGCGGGAGTTATAGAGGTGAACGAGGTGTCGCCCGTTACGCCGTTCATGGCGTTGGAGTTTACAACGGTATACAGAATGTTCTTTACCGAATCCCTCATTGCCCAGGCGAGTTTGCCGTAGCCGGAGGCGTACGACGAGAAGCGGATGTCGTTATCGTCATAGTCCTTGCCTCCCCTTGCGCCGGCGGGGTTGCCGTCGGCGAGGTCGTTGCCGTAGAGTACGCCCTGGATGGGGCTCATGTAGGGCCTTGAAGAGTTATAGTCGGAGATGGCGTAACCCCTCATGCCGTATTCGGCGCGGAGCACGGTGTTGATAAAGCCCTGGCCGCCCGTCCACTTTGCGCCGATGCGGTTCATGCCCGTCATTACGCCGAGCATGGGAGCTTCGACATATTCCTGCTCGATTTCGATGGCCACTTCGAGAGCGCGCGAATAAATTTCGCGGATGGACTGTTCGTTGGCCCATACGTTGAGGCCGGCGCGGTGGGTTTCCTGATCGTTCAAAACGGCGTGTTTAACGAGCACGAATACGCCCACCTTGTCGAGGCCGACGGTTTCGTAGCCGGCGGCAACGCCCGTTAAGAAGCCGTCTTCGGAATAGTATTCGAAGGTACGGCCGCAGTACGCGCCGCGGTGGATGTTTACGCCGAGGCCGTAGATGCCGTTGTAGCCCGCCCATGCGGCTTCTTCGCCCGTCTGCTCGCCGATGCGCTGAATAAGCTCGACGTTGTAGGTTGCGGCGACTATGCCGTTGTTGCAGAACACCACGGGCTTCTGGCTTGTGTTGTCGGGGTCGAGCATTTCGGCAAAGCCGCGGAATGCGTTCTGGCTGGGCAGCTGGCTGTAAGTGCGGGGATGCACGGGAGCTATCGCGCCGTTCTGCTGCGAAGTGCTGGGCGCGGATATGGATTCGATGCCGTGCGTCAAGCGCAGGCCGTCCTGCAATATGGCGCAGCTCTCTTCCCAGCTGATCGCGTCGAGCAGGGTATCCCACAGGGGATCGTCGTAATCCTTGCCGCGCAGATAGATGAGTTTAATTTCGTCGAAAGTTTCCGCGCTTTCATAGAAGCCGGTCTCGTCATATGTGGGATATTCCACGGTGTCCCTTTCTACCGCGGGGTTGGCCTGGGCAGCCTTTAACAGGGAGTTGGCGGTAAGCTGTATGCGCTTGCCGTATGTGCCCTGCCAGTCGCTGCGCGAAAGGTATACCTGGCTCTCCTCTTCATCGGTGAAGATGCCCGCCTTTTTAAAGTCTACGTCTTCGAACTGGTTGGTTATTTTGTCTACGCCGTAGTTGGCCTCTTCGCCCTCGTAGTCGGGAGTGAAGTTTTCGTTTTGGCTTTCGATGAATTCGTTTGTGGAGTAAGTTTTGTTGTCGTATGCGAAATACTTGCCCCAAACAAGGCTTTCGTCGCCCTCTTCATCCATTCTGCCGTCGGTGGAAGCGGGGGAATAGCCCTTGTATGCGAGCGCGTTGTTCACCGCGTCGTGCGCGTTTGCGGCGGCGATTAAAAGGTATTCGTCATCCTTGTTGTCCGAACCTATCACATAGGTTTTTTCAACGTCGGCGTCGTATGCGGCGAAGTATTTTTCCTGCACGGTTATTTCGGCGGTGGCGGTGCCGTTTGCGGCAACTTCCACCTTGTCGAAGCCGATAAGTTCGACGGCGGCCTTTTCGACGCCGTTATCCTTATCCTTTTGCGTGTAGGGCTTTTGCAGGTATATTTCAACCGCTTCCTTGCCGGGAACGGAGGTGTTGTTCTTTACTTCGACGGTAACGGTGTACGTGCCGTCTTCGTTATCGGTGACCTGCATGTCGGAGTAGGTGAAATCGGAATAGCTTAAACCGTAACCGAAGGGATAGGTTACCACTTCGGCATAGTCGAACTCGCCGGCGTTGCCGTTTTGGGTAACATAGTCTTCGTATCTCGTTTCGGTATACTTATAACCGTTGTATATGCCCTCCTGATACACCACATAGAACTTGTTGTTGTATTCGCCGAGGGTGGCAAAGTAGTTTTTAAGCTGGTCGGAGCTGCCGTATTCCATGCTGCCGACATTGAAGTATACGGGGTTGTACTTGCTCTCTTCCCAGAACGTATCGGTGGTCTTGCCGGAGAAGTTGTATTCGCCCGTCAAAAGCTTGCCCACGGCGTTCGCGCCGTTGGTGCCCAGCTGACCCACCCATGCGCAGGCGTCGATGCCGTACTCTTCCTCTTCGAGGAACTGGCACTGCAGAGGGCTTGCGCTGTTCATGATGACGATTATCTTGCCTATATCGCCGTTCTTTTTGAGGTTGGCAAGATTTTTAAGCACGTCCTTTTCGTTGGCGGTGAGTTCGAGAGAATCACCCACAGAGCCATCGGGATTGTTGTTGTTCTTTTTGCTTACTATTATGCGGTCGCCCGTGTCCATGGTGGTATCCATGTACATATCCACGGCCTCGCCCGACGTGCGGGCAACGACGAACACGGCTGCGTCGGCAGAGGTGTTTTTAGCCGCAGGCAGGCTGTCCCAGCCGATGTCCTTTACGACGTACTGCGTTTCCTGGCTGTCCGCGCCCATGAACGTGTTGCCGTCGACGCCGAGCACCGAGCTTGAACCGCCGTTGTTTTTATAATATTCGTTGAGTTCGGAATTTACGGTGAGTCCGGCGTTGGTGAAGCCGTCGTAAAAGGTTACTCTGTCGTTGAGCGCGCCGTCTTCGACGCCGCTGGAACCCTGACCGGTGTGTACCGACCAGTAGGACGCCGCGCCGTACATGTTTACGGTTGAACCCTTTGCAAGGGGAAGGGCGTTGTTGTCGTTTTTAAGAAGCACCGCGCCTTCCTTCATGGTTTCGTCGACTATATCCAAGCTGGCCTGCTTTACTTCGGCCATGTTTTTGAACTTGGTGTTATAGTACATGTTGCCCTCGACGCCCGTGCCCGAAGAAAATTCGGTATCGATGCCGAGAGTGCTGTTGATTATATCGCTGTTGCCCAAGAGTATGGGAGCTGCGGTGGACATGAGCGCGAAGAGCACAAATGTTGCATGCAGCACGATTTTGGACGCAAGGCCCATTGCTTTATTCTTATTCATTTGTATTCTCCTCCGTTATTGTAACTGCAGGCGCGCTCTTTTTTTGCTGGGGCAGATACATTGCCACGGAAGCAATTATAAACGACACGATAAAAGAGAGTGCGCTGAACCACACGCCGAAGGGCAGCGTAAAGATTTTGCCGACGGAGAAGCCGTCGAAGAACTGCGTTGACATGTAGTCGATTATGCCGTCGGCTCCCGCCATGCACATCAAAGCCATAAAATCGCAGATCATCAAAACGACGGGCGCGACGGGCGACGTCTTTTTGGAGAGCGAAAGCAGAGGGAAGAGAATTATTGCCGTTACGCCCACGCCCACTACCGAGCCGCTGTAAATATCGCCGGGTACGCCGGACGCGTATGTAATGGTGTGGATGAGCGTTAAGAGCCACGCGACGGCGGCAACATAGAATCCCACGCTCTTTGTGAGCACGGTTTCCTTTATGTGCGCGACGACGGCGGAGATTATGCCGGTTGAAGAGTTGTTGGTGTTAGCTGTCATGATATTGCCTCCTTATTGCCCGTCTGTGCCCGTTTCGGGAGTGTCCTCTTCTTCCTTGGAAGGCTCTTCGGGGGTCTCTTCGGGAGTTTGGGCCTCTTCGTCGGATTCGACTACGTTTACAAGCTCGCCCACGGCGGTCTTGTCGCCGAACACGGCGGAGCCGTCGGGAGAGGTTATGACGAGAGCGTCGAGGTTACAGTTGGAACCTATGCTTTCGAACGTGACGGTGTTGAGCCCGCGCGAAACGTATATTTCGATGGTGAATTCATAGGGGCTGAAATAGCCGCTGTTACCGTCGGCGGGAACGGTTACGCCCGTTTCGGTCTCCACGCCGTTCACATACATGGTTACGCCGCTGTCGAATTCGGTGGCCTTGGGCCTCTTGCACGTCTTTATCGTAAGCGTATACTTGCCGCTTACGCTGCTTGCAAACGACAGGTCGAGCTTCATGCCCGAAGAGAAGTTTCTAAGGCATGCGCCGCCGCTTAAATCGGTGCCGGAAGGCGAGGTGCCTGCGGCCGAGTTGTAGGGCTTTTCGGCATTGGGCAGCGTGGTCTTTTGCTCTTCGGTCAAAAGTTCGCCGCTCGCAGTGTAAAGGTCGCCCTTTTCGGCTTCGAGAGTTACCGAAGAGGTAAGCTTGCTTTCGTCGAGCGAAGCATATACCCTTACGGGAAGGTCTATCCTTATGTCGGGGTACTGCTTGCTTACAAGCTCGACGGTATGCACGTCGGCCGTCATTATCAGTTCGTCGGGGTCAAAGATTATTTCGTCGCCGCCGTTTACGGCAAAGCCGTATTCCTGGTCGGGAAGCTTATCCACCTTGACCACCTTGCCGTCGAGCGACATGTCCTTTGCCACGAGCAGAACGTTGTTTTTGCTCTTATCGAAGCTGAACTTGTCACCCGAAATGTAGCTCGAAGCATAGCCTTCGCCGCTGAGGCGCATAAGCCCCTTGGTGGCGGAAACTTCAACTTCGGGCGTGAGTTCGCCGCCGATAAACACGGCAATCAGCAGACTGCACACGAAGAGCAGAGCCACTGCCGAGGCTATGGCGACTTTTAGCCACTTGAAGCGAGAGCTTGCATTGGCTGTGGAAGTTGTTTGTCCCATTGTTCCTCCTACAAATATGTTTATTTGCGCATGACGCGTGTGCGGCGCGACGGCCGCGCGCGGAGTGCGCACTCCTTTCAATGGGAACATTATACATCCGCACCCCCCCTCCCCCGTCAATTGCAATTATTACTAAGTTTATTGCAATTTTTATGCTATTTATTTAAATTTTCACAATTTTCGGCCTTTTACGTGTGATTTTGCAGCGCGATTTATATGATTTATTACATTTTTGGCGTAAAAAATCCGCACGGTGTTGCGCCGCGCGGGTTATGAACAAAGCGTTCCCGCGCGCCGACCGGCGCGCGGGAACGCTGTTTGCTTACATCGAAACGATTTTTAATTATCAAACGTCTTTATTTTATCCGCCGTGCGTTAAACGGGCAAACCGCGCGGATTTTACGGGCGCGGCGAAACGGTGCATACCGCGGCGGCGTTGCCGTAACGACTGAACGCGTTAAGCGTTATTACGGGTTCGTGCGGGCGTATGACGGCAAGAGCTTCGCCGTAATACGTGTCGGTTGAATCAAACAGATAGCCTTCGGGGTTATAGGGACACGCGCTGCCCAGCGCAAGCAGTTCGCCGCCCTGCACATTCACGCTTATCCGCGCGCGTGCAAGGGGCTTTACTACCCCCGCTTCGTCGGTGAACGCAAGGCGCACATAACACAGTTCGTCGGCATATATATGGGGTTGTTCGGGCGTTGCGGTTAAGATTGTGCCGCTGCCCGCGCTTGCGACGGCCGCGCGGCAGAGTTCGCGGCCGAAGTCGTCGAGACCGACGGCTATAAGTTCGCCCGGAGCATATGTGAGCTTGAAGCGGGCCCGGCCGTTTTTGCCCACCCTGCGCCTTGCGACGAGCCTGCCGTTTAAATACAGCGCGGCGCGCGGACAGCGGGTGTATACTTCGGCAATCGTTTTAAGCCCCTCGCACCCCTCCCACGACCACGAGGGCAGCGCGTTTGAAAACTTCCACGCCGAGGGCGAATGGCGGGAGAACGCCCTGTCGGGGCGGAGAGTGCACACGCTTATCGCATCCTCGCCGAACACCGCGCGCGTATAATACGCCTCGCCGAGCGGACGGCCGTTTAAATCGAGCCTGCCGCTGCCTGCGGAAATCCAGCCCGGCCCGCCCGAAAAATCGGGAGCGTAGTCGGAATATTCCCACGCGCCTATGCCCGCTTCGCCGAGATAGTCGATGCCCGCCCAAACAAAATCACCTATCACCGCAGGGTATCTGTTTGCCAGGCGCATAAAGGCATTTGCATCCGAGCAAAAGGTTTCGGTGCCGCATATTATGCGGTCTTTGTGCTTTTTTGCGTCTCGCTTATAGCGCGCTATGCCGTAGTTGTAACCCGCGACGTCGAGCACGGAAAACACCTTGCGGCACTTTGCGCCGCAACCGGGCAGCAGCGCGCCGAGCTTCATGGTGCCTGCGCCGAAGACGCCGGCGAGTTCGTTGAAAAAGCGGCTGCCCACGGCTCTGTCGCGCTTCGACTTCGCCTTTTTATCGGTGTATACCCCAAAGCCGAGCGAATACAGCAGGTTGAAAAAGATGTTTACGCCGCAAGTTACGGGGCGGTCGTCGAACGACCGCACATATGCGGTCATTTCGGCGGCGAGAGCCACCCCTTTGTCCTCGGAGGTTTCGGCCACTTCGTTGCCGAGCGAATACATTATAACCGAGGGATGGTTGTAATCCTTTTGTATCATTGCAAGCAGGTCTTGCGGCCAGTTGCGCATTACGCGGTCGGCATAGTCGAACTCGGTTTTGCGAATATACCACATGTCGCAGTACTCATCGACCACAAGCATTCCCAGGCTGTCGCAGGCGGATATAAGGGCCTTTGACGCGGGATTGTGGGCCGAACGCAGCGCGTTGTAGCTGCACGACTTCAACAGAGCGACTTTGCGCCGCTCGGCGAACGGATGGCCGGCCGCGCCGAGAATGCCGTTATCGTTGTGTATGCACGCGCCGCGCAGCAACAGCCTTTGGCCGTTTAAGCGAAATCCCCCGCTTGCCGTGCATTCGATAAGGCGTATGCCGAAGTTTTCGCACACCGAATCGCCGCAGAAATACACCCTGCATGTATACAGTTTAGGGTTGGACGGACACCACGTCTGCGCCGAGGGCAAAGCTATTTCGAACCGGGCCGAACCGCTTGAAAACGCGCTTGTTCTGCACAGAACGGCGGGCCCGTCGCATATTTCAACCGCCACTTCGCCTTCGTGCGACGTGGCAACCGAAACCGCTATTAGCGGCGGCATATATGCCAGCGTTTTAATTTTTACGCCGTTCAAAAGTATGTGTTTTTGCGGCAGAATGTGCAGCCATGCGGGGCGGTATATGCCCGCGCCCGAATACCAGCGGCTGTTGGGCTGGGCCGAGTTGAACGCCAGTACGCGCACGATGTTTTCGCCGCCGAACGCGACGTAGTTTTGCACTTCGACAAAAAACCCCGAATAGCCGTATTCGCACCCGCCCGCCAACACGCCGTTTATGTATACCTGCGCGTCGCGGTACACGCCTTCGAATTCAAGCACCACTTTGCCGCCCCTCCACTCTTCGGGAGCGAAAAAGCTTTTTTGATAGAAATAGTCGCAGCCCCTGAACCAGCCTGCGCCCTTGCCGCCCGGCTCGCCGAACGAACGGGCCTCGCGCAGCATGGCGTCGTGCGGCAGACATACGACCGCCGAAGCGCATTCTCCGATGCGACCGAACTCCCAGCCCTCGTTTAAAGAATAAGTTTGCATGCCTTGCGTCCCCCCTTATTGTCTTTCCGCGCCGCCTCAGTTGCGGCGGTGGTGCTCCGTGCCGCCCGCTCAACATTGTATTAATTGTATTAACTGTATTTTCTGTATTAATAATATTGTATTGTTTGTATTAAAACCGCGCGGTCTGCGGGCGCGCACATAGCGCGCGGGCCTTAACGCATTATATTTTACCACACGGCGCGCGCTCCGTCAATACACGCGGCGAATATCATCGGGCGACCCGTTTTAGGCGGCGAAGGAGAAATTATTTGAGCTTGCGCGTATAATAATAGCGGCAAACGATTTACAACCGCGGCGCGGCGTGATACAATTGCTGTAACACGACGCCATGAAGCGCGAACTGCCCCTCATGGCATAATACAAAAGGTGGATTTATGAGCGAATTGCTTTTAAGATTATTTGTGCCGAAGGGCGACGCCGAAGACCCCGCGGTTAGAACGGCGTGCGGAAAACTTTCGGGCATTGCGGGCATTATACTGAACGCGCTGTTGGTGGCCGGCAAACTGACCGCGGGGCTTATAGCCGGTTCCGTGGCCATAGTGGGCGACGCATTGAACAATCTGTCCGACGCCGCGTCCTCGCTTATAACCCTTGTGGGCTTTAAGCTTGCGGGACAGAAACCCGACAAGGAGCATCCGTTCGGACACGGAAGGATAGAGTATATTTCGGGCCTGATAGTTTCGGTAATAATAATATTCATGGGTCTGGAACTGGGACGCAGCTCGATAGAAAAGATAATAGAACCTTCCCCCGCGCAATTTTCGTGGACGGTGGCCGGCATACTGATTGCGGCGATAGCCGTTAAGCTGTGGATGTTTTATTTTAACCGCAGAATAGCAAAGCGGATAAATTCGCCCTCGATAGCGGCCACGGCCACCGACTCGATATCGGACGCGGCGGCCACGGCGGTGGTGCTTGTGGCAACGATATGCGGGCAGTATACAGACTTCCCCGTTGACGGTGTGGCCGGCATTATCGTGGCGGTGTTTATACTCAAATCGGGCATAGGCGCACTTAAAGACACCCAGGCTCCGCTGTTGGGAAAGCCGATGGACGGCGAGCTTGCAAAAAAGATAGATTCGCTCGCGCTCGAACACGATAATATTTTGGGCGTACACGACCTGATATGCCACGACTACGGGCCGGGGAGGTCGATAGTGAGCTTTCATGTTGAAGTGCCCGCAAACAGCAATCTTGTGGAGATACATTCGATGATAGACCACATAGAGCGGGAAATCGAAGAGAAATTCGGCATGGAGGCCGTGATACACATGGATCCCGTATGTTCGGACTGCAAGTGCGGCGAGATGCAGGAATTCGCGCTTGAAGCGGCAAAGAGCATAGACCCCGCGGCCACCATTCACGATTTGCAGGTGGAGAGCGGCTCGGACGGCAGAACGGTGTATTTTGACATAACTTTACCATACGGATTGAAAATATCCGACGAGGAGGCCGCGCGTCGGGCGGAGCAGGCCATGCTTGAACACGGTGCAAAAGCGCAGGTAAAGATTGACCATACCTTTATTGAAAGCTGACGGGATATGCCGTCATGCGGCGCATATTACCCGTGCTTTGCGTTTTTTTGCGCGCAATGCGCGCAGGCTGCCGCGGGCGGGGGCATTTGCCCCCGCCCGCGGCATATTACGTGGTTGACAACCGACGGGTTGCGGGATATAATATATATAAGGCCGCACCGCGGCCGCCGAAAACGCATTGAGGAGAATGGCTTAGATGCAATCGCTTAAAGAGCTGTACAAGATAGGGCGCGGGCCTTCGAGCTCGCACACGATGGGGCCCGAACGGGCCGCAAAGATAATGAAGAGCAGATGGCCCGACGCGGATAAGTTTATTGTTACACTGTTCGGCTCGCTCGCGCTTACGGGCAAGGGCCACAATACAGACGTCGTGCTTAAAAAGACGTTTGAGCCGACTCCCTGCGAAGTCGTGTTCGACGCAAAGACCCCCTGCCCCGTCCACCCCAATACGCTTGAAATTTCGGCTGTGCGCGGCGACGAAGTTATAAACACCACCTGTTTTTACAGCGTGGGCGGCGGCACAATTAAAATTGCGGGAGAACCCGACGCCAACACGGGCATCGACAATACGGTATATCCCCTTTCTACCTACTCCGACATCGCGGAATATTGCGGCAAAAACAATATAAGGCTGTGGGAGTACGTCGAGAAGTGCGAGGGCGGAGTGATATTCGACTATCTCGACGGCATATGGGAGCAGATGAAAGCTTCGATACGCGAGGGGCTTACCACCACGGGAGTGTTGCCGGGCTGTTTGGGCACGCAGCGGCGGGCGCAGCAGCTTTATAACCAGCGGCACATAGATGAATCGGCCCAGACAAAGGAGAACAGGCTGGTCTGCTCGTACGCATTTGCCGTAAGCGAACAGAATGCCGCGGGCGGGGTGATAGTTACCGCGCCGACGTGCGGCAGCTGCGGCGTGGTGCCCAGCGTGCTGTATTACATGCAGACGACGCGCGGCTACACCGACGAACAGATTTTAAAGGCACTGGCCGCAGGCGGACTGATAGGCAATATAATAAAGACAAACGCTTCGATAAGCGGTGCAGAATGCGGTTGCCAGGCCGAGATAGGTTCGGCCTGTTCGATGGCGGCCGCCGCGCTTGCCGAACTGTTTGAAATGGGGCTCGGCCAGATAGATTACGCGGCAGAAGTGGCGATGGAACACCACCTCGGCCTTACCTGCGACCCCATTGCGGGACTTGTGCAGATACCCTGCATAGAGCGCAACGCAGTGGCGGCGATGAGGGCGATAAACGCGCTTAGTTTAGCTAACTTTTTGGCGGATTCGCACAAGATAAGCTTTGACCTGGTGGTTAAAACCATGTACAACACGGGGCGCGACCTTTTGAACAGCTACCGCGAAACGTCTTCGGGCGGGCTTGCCAAATACTACCCGGTAGATAAGCTGCATTTTGATTGACGGACGCATATTGCGGAACGAATACTTTAAAATACATAAAGCGGGCGGGCGCGCAACTTTGTTGCGCGCCCGCCCGTCGACTATTATATTACCGCTATATACGGCCGTTTAATATTTAATCCCAAGCCGCTCAATCACCAGCCGCAGAACAATAAATCAAACCTTTTGCCCGCCCGCGATTAAAGCGCGCCTGCGCTTTACGACAACAATTTCGTAAAGCACTATCATGACCGCGAGAAAAGCGGCGAGAAATGCTGGAAGAAAGAGCACCGCCCCTGCTTCGGCCAACAGACCGAACAGCGGCGCGGCTATGCCGCCTATGTATGCGAAGGCCATCTGCACGCCTATCATCGCCTGCGAATTTTCCGCCCCGAACACCGCAGGCGTGGAATGTATTATGCCCGGATACACGGGGGCGCACCCCAGCCCCACGGCGACGAACCCCGCGGCGGTGAACGCGAACCCGAAGGGCATCGAAATGAGTGCGACGCCGCAGGCGAGTATTATATACCCGGCGCGTATAAGCGTTCTATCCGAAAATTTGATGGTCATAAAGCCGTTTAACGCCCTGCCAAAAGTTATGCCTATAAAGAACATGCTGGCGAACATTGCCGCCTGATCTTCACCCAGTCCGTCGCGGGCTATCATGTATGTACTGCCCCACAGCATGGCCGTTTGTTCGAGCGCGCAGTAGCAGAAAAAACACAAAAAGCATTCCGGCGCGCCGCTTATGCGGAATATGCTCTTCAACGGCAGAGCCACGGGTTTTACGTTTTCCGCCTTTAAGCTTTTCTCCTCTTTGGCCGCCGATATTCGACCGTTTTGCCGTTCGGCGGCATATATGCTTTGACATTCGGCCCTTTTCCACAGAGGGAAACTGATAAAAACCGCCGCCGACAGCACCATCTGAATAAGCGAAATGACAAAATATCCGCCGTTCCATCCGCCGTTGCCGGCAAGCGAGCAGCCCATGATGTAAGGACTTATCGAGGCACCCACGCCCCACATGCAGTGCAGCCAACTCATGTGCCTGCTTTTCAGGTGCAGGGCGACATAGTTGTTGAGCGCGGCGTCCACTCCCCCCGCGCCCAAACCGTATGGCACGGCGAACGCGACGAGCAGCCAAAAATTATTTGAAAGGGAAAACATAAGCAGCGCGACGGCCGTAAGCAGTACGCTTGCAGACGTTACGCCCCACGCGCCAAAACGACGGGTGAGCCTGTCGCTGAGCAGACTGGAAACGACGGTGCCCGCGCCTATGACTATCGAAATTATGCTTGCAAAACTCTGCGGGACGTCGAATTGCCGCTGCATCGACGGCCACGCCGCGCCGAGAAGCGAATCGGGCAGGCCCAGACTTATAAAACACAGATATATTATTGCAACGAGCAGACCGAACATACATCACCTATGCGCGCCCGCAGAATGCGGGTGCGCATGCTCTTAAACGATTATTTTAAGATGAGGTCGGCCGTGGCGATATTGGTTGCGATGGGCACGTTGTATACCACCGCTATGCGCAAAAGTGCCTTAACGTCGGGGTCGTGCGGCTGGGCCGTGAGCGGATCGCACAGGAATATTATGGCGTCTATCTTGCCTTCGGCAACATGCGCGCCTATCTGCTGGTCGCCGCCGAGAGGACCTGAAAGAAAGCCCTTTACGCTAAGCCCCGTTGCTTCGGCCACGCGACGGGAAGTTGTTCCCGTGCCGCAGAGGGTGTATTCCTTTAACTTATCCCTGTTTCTTATTGCCCACTCCACCATTTCGGGCTTTTTGTTGTCGTGCGCGATTAGCGCGATTACGCCTTTTGACATTGCTGAACCTCCCGCATGTTTTTTAATAATTATATCGCAGCGGGCGGCTGCAAGTCAACATTTTGCGCGCCGTATAATTTTACGCACGGATAAATTTGCAGCGCAAACGCTAATCCGCACCCATCCGGTTCAAAGCTTCGCGACAATCGCGCACAAAACTTTCGACACGGCAGAACGAGTCTTCGCCGTACTCCGAAACAATTTTAACGGCCCCGCCCGCTATTGCGCCGTCGGCCGCATTCGCCGCCTCGCAAAGCGATTGAATGCCGCATATGCCGCAGTCAATAAGCACGGGCAGCGACGTGCGGGCCGAAATTTTTTGTTTGAGTTCGGCCGCGGAAGCACCTCCGCACACGCACAGCACAAACCCCTTTGCCGCGTTGCATACGGCCGAGATCCGCTCGTCGGCACATGGGGCGAGGCTTTGCATCAGCGCGACGCCGCTGTTTTCGGCATGCGGCAGGATCTCGCCGCACTCTTCGAACGGCATATCGGTTATGCATACGGCCGATAACCCAGCCGCCCTGCAACGGGCGAAGAAAGGCGCATATCCGTAGGCGAATACGGGATTTGCATAGGCCGTGAGCATAAGCGGCGCGCCCTTTACTTTTTCGAGCATGTCGAACACGGCGTCGAGAGACGCGCCCCCTTTAAGCGCGCGGATATGCGAGGCCGAAACCGCCGCGTCCTGCGCTATAGGATCGGAAAAGGGCACGCATATGTTTACCATGTCGGCACCGCAGCCGTGAGCGAGCATTATGAGTTTTGCGGTATATTGCAGCGACGGATCGCCCGCCGTAAGCGAAACGACCAATATCTTTTTGTTTGAAACGATTTCAGTCATCGACGTTTTCCCCCTTGTATCTTGCGATTGCGGCGACATCCTTGTCGCCCCTGCCGGAAAGACAGACTATCATATTGCCGTCCGCGGGATATTCCCGCGCCGACTTGACGGCATATGCAACGGCGTGCGCGCTTTCGATTGCGGGAATTATGCCTTCCGTGCGCGAGAGCAGATAAAACGCTTCGACCGCCTCGTCGTCGGTTACCGGCACATACTTAGCCCTGCCGCTGTCCCTTAAATGCGCGTGTTCGGGGCCGACGCCGGGATAATCCAGGCCCGCGGATATGGAATATACGGGGGCTATCTGTCCGTCCGCCTGGCAGAACAGCGAATACATGCCGTGGAATATGCCCTCGCTTCCGCAGGACATGGTGGCGGCGTTCAGCGGCGTATCAATACCCCGCCCTGCGGCCTCGCATCCGATCAGAGCGACCCCCTCATCTGCCATGAATGCGGAAAACGCGCCTATGGCGTTGCTGCCGCCGCCGACACAGGCGATAACGGCCGACGGAAGAACGCCCTCCGCGGCGAGGATCTGTTCGCGCGCCTCGGTGGATATAACGGACTGAAAATCCCTTACCATCAGAGGAAACGGATGGGGGCCGACCGCCGAACCGAGGCAATAGTGCGTATCGGATATGCGGCGCACCCACTCGCCCATGCACTCGTTTACCGCATCTTTAAGCGTTTTTGTGCCCGAAACAACGGCATGCACGCGCGCACCGAGCAGTTTCATGCGGTACACGTTTAGCGACTGGCGAACGGTATCCTCTTCGCCCATGAACACTTCGCACTCCATGCCGAGCAGCGCGGCCGCGGTTGCGGTGGCCACGCCGTGCTGCCCCGCGCCCGTTTCGGCTATGAGCCGCTTTTTGCCCATCTTTTTTGCAAGCAGAGCCTGACCGAGGGCATTGTTGATTTTGTGCGCGCCCGTGTGATTTAAATCTTCGCGCTTTAAATATATCTTGCAGCCGCCCGCATATTTTGTAAGGTTGGCCGCGTAATACAGCCGCGAGGGGCGGCCGGCGTATTCGTTTAAAAGATACCTTAATTCGCGGCGGAAATTTTCGTCGTTTTTATAAAATTCATAGGCTTCGTTCAGCTCGCGCAGCGCGCCCGTGAGTATTTCGGGCACATATGCGCCGCCGAATTTGCCGTATCTGCCTTCTCTTTGCATAAGTTTACTCCTGAAATTTAATTTAGTGCCTTAAACGGCACATAGTGCGGGGTGTAAGAAACTTTAAGCCCTTACGGGCAACGCCACAGACCGCTTGAAAAGTATTTTGTGATGCAAAAATTCAACATAATTTACCGCCTTTATTTTTTTATGAAAAGGAGCCGCGTATAAAAAAACGCCCCCGACCTGCACATAACGCAAGCCAAGGGCGCAACAATGAATTGTTCGCGGTGCCACCTTGTTCAGGCCTTTAAAGACAAGGCCCCTCTTTGCGGGAACTTACATTCCCTGCCGCATGACGCGCGGCAGCGTCGGCCATTTAAGCCGCCCTCGGCAGTCCATATTACTCGGAAACTTTAATGCGCCTTCCACCGCCGCGCAATCGCTTTGCAAAGTTGTATCCGCCTTTTTTCTGCTTCAAAGGTTTACTTTATTAAGGTAAAATTAAGTTTTTACCATTCTAACACATATATACGCGCCTGTCAAGGATTTTATGCAAACTTTTTGAATATAATTTAAAATTTGTGCATAAATGAATTAAATATACCGAAATATTGCAAAATATACATATTTGAGACATATAAACACGTTCCCGGCCGCTATACCGGACGAAAATAAGGCGCATTTAAAGGCCGGTTTGTATTACTCCCGTCCGGCATACATTAAGAACAATAAGTGCGGCACCCGGCAATGCGCCGCAGACGCGCCGCGCATGAATTTATTATTTTTGCAAAAAATATTTTTGGCCAAAGCCTTGACTTTGGCCGCGTTTGATGTTAAAATATATGTATAAAATTAAGATTTAATCTTAATAAATAAATCAAGGAGACAGTAAAATGGCGGAAAAAAAGAACATTTATGCAGGCACGAAGACCGAGAAAAATTTGTGGGAAGCATTTGCGGGCGAAAGCCAGGCGAGAAACAAGTATACCTACTTTGCCTCGGTAGCTAAAAAGGCCGGCTATGAACAGATAGCCGAAATATTTTTGAAGACGGCCGACAACGAAAAGGAACACGCAAAGCTGTGGTTTAAACACCTTGGCGGCGTGGGCACGGTTGAAGAAAATTTGGCCGCAGCCGCAGAGGGCGAAAATTTTGAATGGACGGACATGTACGACAGAATGGCCAAAGAAGCCGAAGAAGAGGGCTTTAAGGCACTTGCCGCACAGTTCCGCGGCGTGGCCGCCATTGAAAAGACGCACGAAGAGAGATACCGCGCGCTTTTAAAGAATGTTGAAACGAAGAGCGTTTTTGAAAAGGCCGGCGTTCAGGTTTGGGAATGCCGCAACTGCGGCCATATAGTTGTGGGCACCTCCGCCCCCGCCGTTTGCCCCGTTTGCGCACATCCCCAGGCATACTTTGAAGTGAGAAAAGAAAATTACTGATCCCGCCTTGCAAAAATAAATTTGTAATTTAAGGGCGCGAACCTTTTAAAAGGTTCGCGCCCGTTTTCAATTTATATGAAAACACGTCAATTTAAGTAAGCAATTCCTTACTTTTCTTAAAAACCTTAATTTCTTGGGTCTTTAAGGCTTATTTTACGTCGTTCGCGTACAGAGGATGCGCCTCGCACAATATTTTAACCTGCTTAGCCACATATTCGAACGCGTCCTCTTTTTCGTCGATTATCTTTGCAATGAGGCGGGCGATCACGCGGGCGTCCTCTTCCTTCATCCCGCGCGAAGTGACGGCGGGCGTACCCAGGCGGATGCCGGAAGTTACGAAAGGTTTTTGAGTATCGAAGGGGATGGCGTTTTTGTTTACGGTTATATGCACTTCGTCGAGCATCTTTTCAAGCTCTTTGCCCGTGATGCCCTTTGAGGTGAGGTCGAGCAGGATAAGATGGTTGTCCGTTCCGCCGGAAACCATGTTCACGCCCAGCTTTTTAAACTCGTCGGCCATGGCCTTGGCGTTTGTAATTATCTGTTTTTGATATTCCTTGAAAGAGGGGTCGAGAGCCTCTTTAAAGGCCACCGCCTTGGCCGCGATTATGTGCATCAGGGGGCCGCCCTGTATGCCGGGGAACACGGCTTTATCGATGGCTTTGCCGTACTGCTCTTTGCACATTATAACGCCGCCGCGAGGCCCGCGCAAGGTTTTGTGCGTGGTTGTGGTAACAAAGTCGGCATAGGGAACGGGCGAGGGGTGCAGCCCGGCCGCCACAAGCCCTGCGATGTGGGCAATGTCGACCATCATGTACGCGCCGACTTTGTCGCAAATCTCGCGTATGCGGGCGAAGTCGATAACTCTGGGATACGCGCTCGCGCCCGAAATTATCATCTTGGGCTTACATTCGAGGGCGATGCGCTCCATTTCGTCGTAATCGATGGTCTGGGTGTCCTTTGAAACGCCGTAGGGCACGATGTTGAAGTACTTGCCCGAAATATTGACGGGCGAGCCGTGCGAAAGGTGGCCGCCGTGGGCAAGGTTCATGCCCATAACGGTATCGCCGGGAGCGAGCATGGCGAAGAACACGGCAAGATTTGCGCTTGCGCCCGAATGGGGCTGCACGTTGCAATATTCACAGCCGAAAAGCTGCTTTAAACGGTTGCGTGCAAGGTCTTCGGCAATGTCGACAAATTGACAGCCGCCGTAATAGCGATGTCCGGGATAGCCTTCGGCATACTTGTTTGTAAGGTGGCTGCCCGCCGCGGCGAGAACCGCTGGCGAAACGAAGTTTTCGCTGGCGATGAGTTCGATGTTGCCCTGCTGACGGGCAAGTTCAAGCTTTAACGCTTCGGCCACTTCGGGGTCGGTCTGTTCGATGAGAGATATATCTATCATTTGAATTCGTTCTCCGTATGTTTTAATTTTGCGCTTGCGCCTGTTTATACCGATTATACCACAAATTTTTATACAATTCAATTGTTTGAAGCAACTTAAAAAAAGCTTTACGCTTCGAAGGCGTTGGCGATATGGTTTATCTCGCCCTTAAAAATTTCTATTACGTCGAATCTTACCACACAGTCTATATCTTTGCCCGAAAAATAGAATTTTGCGCAATTTACATACCGCTGCCGCCTGTCGCGGCGGACGGATTCGTTCGGAAGCCCGAACGCGTCGTCGGAGCGCGTTTTTACTTCGATAAAGGCCACAATATCGCCCTTTGAAGCTATAATATCCACCTCGCCGAACGGACAGCGGAAGTTGCGGGCGACGATGCGGTAGCCGCGCGAGCGCAGATACTTTGCCGCGCGGTATTCCCCCCAAAAGCCCAGCCTGCGCTTTTTACCCTTTACTGCCATTTTTTTGTAAAACTCCTGCGGTGAACGGGCGTAAGCCCGCGTTCTTTTATTGCCGCAATGTGTTCGGCCGTGCCGTAGCCGGCGTTGCGTTCGAACCCGTAACCGGGATATATTGCGGCATATTCGCGCATCATTTCGTCGCGGGCGACCTTTGCGACTATCGATGCCGCGCCTATGCAGTAGCAGTTGGCGTCGCCCTTTACGATGCTGCGCTGGGGAAGGGATATATCCAAAGTCATGTTGCCGTCGGTAAGCACGAACCACGGCGGGGGAGAAAGACTTTCGACGGCGTTTTTCATGCAGAGGCGGGTGGCCTGCAAAATATTTATTTTATCGATAATATCCGGCTCGACGCGGCATATTGCAAGGGCAACGGCGCGACGTTTGATTTCTTCGGCCAATGCCTCGCGCCGCTTTGCGGTAAGCTTTTTGCTGTCGTCGACTCCCTCTATCGCGTCGCCGCGCGGCATTATGACGGCGGCGCAGACCACGGGCCCCGCCAGAGGGCCGCGGCCCACCTCGTCAACGCCGCAGACATATTCGTAACCTTCGGCATACAAGCCGTTTTCAACAATAAACTTATCCATAATACCCATTTGCGGCCGCGGAAAAGCTTTCCGCGGCCGCGTCGCAACGTCAGAATTCAAGGCCGTCGAGATCGGAAACGTCATCCAGCGTTATTCCGCCCAGCCTGCCTTTGCGAAAATCATCGATTATCGCTCTTTCTCCGCGCTCGTAATCGAAGTCGCCGCCGCGCAGCACAAAACCGCGCCTTTTGCACACGGCTTCAAGCATTTCAAGCGGTTGGCCGCCGCATATGCCGTATCTTTCGGCCAGTCTGCCGCCGTATTTTTTTGCAAGACTATCGAGCAGAGCGAGAGCCACGTCGTCGAGATCGAGGATGTCGTCGTTTATAGAGCCGACGAACGCCAACCTTAAAGCAAAGGTTTGATTTTCGAAGGCCGGCGGCATTGTGCCCGGCGTATCCAACAGTTCGAACCCGTCGCAGCGGATCCACTGCTTGCCGCGGGTGACACCCGCCTTGTCGCCGGTAACAGCCCTCTTTTCGCGCGAGAGCAGATTTATCACCGTACTCTTGCCCGTATTGGGCACGCCGCACACCATAAAGCGGAAAATTTTGTTGTATCCCTTTGAAAGGCTCTTTTGCTGTTTTTCGGCTATTAAATCAGCGATTGCCCCGGCAATATCGCGCCGCGAGTTGGCATTCACCGCATTCAGCTTTATGCATGCCGCGCCCTTTTGCCTTATAGCTTTAACAAAATTTTCGGCGTCGCCGTCGCCGAGATCGCACTTGTTGAGCACATACAATACGGGGCGCGAGCCGAAAGTCTTTTTTAAATTGCCGTTATAGGACGAAGCGGGACAGCGCGCGTCGAGCACATATATTATTCCGTCGCACACACCCACGCTGTCTTCCATCATGCGCATGGCCTTTGTCATATGGCCGGGAAACCATTGGATATGCTTCATAAAAAACCTTTAATCGTTTGCGCCCGCGATTATCCTGCTGCATAAGGCGGTTATTTGCCCTGCAACAGATCGGGGCGGAGTTTTTTAGTGAGTTTAAGCCCCTCCTCCCTGCGCCACTTTGCAATCTTTGCGTGATCGCCCGAAAGCAGCACGTCGGGCACGGAAACGCCGTTGAAAACGGCCGGGCGGGTATACTGCGGATATTCAAGCCCGCCGTCGGCAAAACTTTCGTCCACCAGCGAACCTGCGGCAAGAACTCCGTCGACATAGCGGGCAACGGCGTCGCATACCACCATCGCAGGCAGTTCTCCGCCCGTTAAAACATAGTCGCCGATGGATATTTCTTCATCGATATACATATCGAGCACACGCTGGTCTACCCCTTCGTAGTGGCCGCAGAGCAGCAGTATATCATCAAGGGCGGACAGTTCGAAAGCCTTTTGCTGACTGAACACCCTGCCCTTCGGCGACATGTATATGCGGCGGGCGACATGTTCGGGATCGACGGCGGATATGGCAGAGGCAATGGGCTGGGGCATCATTACCATGCCCGCGCCGCCGCCGAACGGATAGTCGTCGCACTTTAAGTGCTTATCCTGCGAATAGTCACGTATGTTTACTATGTTTATATTTATCTTTCCGCTTTCGGCCGCCCTGCCGATTATGCTTGAAGCAAGCGGCGCGAACATTTCGGGAAAAAGAGTTAAAATAGTTATTTTCATTGTTCGTACATGGCAACTTCGTCGAAGCGTTTTTTGTTTACGACGACGCGGCGTTGCCTAACGTCTATATCTTCGATAACGCCTTCGGCCGCGACGAAAGTTATTGTTTTGTCTTCGCCGCGCACAACGTAAATATCCGTTTTGGCGGGCGTTATATCGACTATACTGCCGAGGCTTTTGCCCTTTTCGGTGAACACTTCGCAGCCGAGGACGTCCACCAGATAGTATGTGCCTTCGGGCAGGTCGGGCGCGTCGCTTCTTAGCGCGAGCACCTCTTTGCCGCGCAAAAGTTCGGCGGCGTTTCTATCGGCAATGCCCCGAAGAACGAGATACGCGCAGTCGCCCGCGGGACGGACGGACATAAGCTTGTATTCGACGCCATCGATGAATACGCGGGGAAAGAGCGACAGATCGCTTGCACTGTCGGTAAGCGTTTTAACCTTTATTTCGCCGCGGATGCCCTGCGGCTTTAATACCGTGGCTATGTTAAGATATTCGTTCATGGTATAAATGCGTCCTTTGCGATTTAATACCGCCGCGCCGCAAATTGCGGCGCGGCGGTACTTTACCATCGATTTGCAGACAGAAACGGCTTATTCCGCGGTCTTTTTCTCCTCGATTTCGACAACGTACTTTTTGCTGTCGCGGGGAGTTGCGCAGCGCACGAGGGTGCGCATGGCCTTGGCTATCTTGCCCTGCTTGCCTATTACCTTGCCCATATCGCTTTCGTTGAGGAGCACGGTGATTTCTATGGAGTTTTCTTTTTCCTCCACCTTGTATTCTATTTCGTCCTTTTTATCGGCGAACTGTTCAACGATATATTTAACTAATTCTAACATAATTTCTCCGAGGCGCGTCAGATCCGGATGAATGCGCCGTATAATATTATTTAATGTTTTCGATTTGCTTTAAAATCATACGCACCCGCGGCGTCTGCGGCACGAACAAACGAAGGATGGCCGCGACTGTCCGCCGCAGGCTGCGCGTAAATCAATTTTTTACTTCTTCTTTTTCTTGTTGTTGGTCTTGGGCGCGGAAAGCTTTTTCGACTGTTCCATTGCGCCGACTTTTACAAGATAGCTTTTAACCGTTTCGGTGGGCTGAACGCCCTTTGCAAGCCAGTCTTTTGCCTTTTCGACGTCGATAACTATTTCGGCGGGATTCTTTAAGGGATCGACATAGCCGATCTTATCGATGTATTCGCCCGACTGAGCTTTTCTGGAATCGATTACGACGATTCTGTAAAAGGGGGATTTTTTATCGCCCATTCTGGTGAGTCTCATTTTTACTGCCATAACTTTATTCTCCTGTTTATATAAAAATTTTTATTTGCTTAAATTTGCGTTCCCCGGCACATATATGCGGGGCAATTATAATTTATCATCTGAAAGGCAACCTGCGTTTGCCGCCTTTGAGCTGCTTCATTATCTGTTTTGTCTGATCGAACTGCTTTAAAAGCTGATTGATCTCCTGCACCGAAGTGCCCGAACCCGCCGCAATGCGCTTTTTGCGCGACGAGTTGATTATCGAGGGGTCGACGCGTTCCTTTTTTGTCATTGAAAGGATAATGGCCTTCGTGCGCTCAATGCGGGTTTCGTCGATGTCGCCCTCCTTTACCTTGCCGGCAAGACCGGGCATCATGTTTACCAAAGCCTGCGCGCCGCCCATCTTTTTCATGCTTTCGAACTGGTCCAAAAAGTCTTCGAGAGTGAACGAGTTTTCAAGCATCTTTTTTTGCATTTTTTTGGCCTGCTCTTCGGTTACGGCTTCCTGCGCCTTTTCGATGAGGGTTAAAACGTCGCCCATGCCGAGTATGCGCGAGGCCATTCTGTCGGGATAAAAATATTCGAGGTCGGTAAGCTTTTCGCCCACGCCGATAAACTTTATGGGTTTGCCCGTTACCGCCTTTATCGAAAGGCATGCGCCGCCGCGCGTGTCGCCGTCGAGCTTTGTAAGCACTATGCCGGTGACTTCGAGCCGTTCGTTGAACGTTTTTGCAACGTTTACCGCCACCTGACCCATCATTGCGTCCACGGTGAGCAAAATTTCGGAAACTTCGACGGCGGCCTTTATGCGTTCGAGTTCGACCATAAGCTTTTCGTCTATTTCAAGACGGCCCGCCGTATCGATTATTACCGTATCGTACCCCATCGAAAGGGCGTAGTCGACGGCCTGCTTTGCGGTTATTACGGGGTCTTGGGTGCCTTTTTCGAACACCTCCACCCCGGCGTTTTTGCCCACGACCTGCAACTGCGTTATCGCTGCGGGGCGGTATATGTCGCCCGCGACGAGCAGGGGTTTTTTGCCGCCCTTTTTTAAAAGAACGGCCAGCTTGCCACACAGCGTGGTCTTGCCCGCGCCCTGCAAACCGCACATCATGATAACCGTGGGGGGCTTGGGCGCGACGACGAGCTTGGCGTTTGCCGGCCCCATAAGCTCGATAAGTTCGTCGTTTACTATCTTTATTACCTGCTGGGCGGGGTTGAGGCTTTTTATTATCTCCTGCCCCAACGCCTTTTCGGAAACGTCGGCGCAGAATTTTTTTGCCACCTGAATGTTTACGTCGGCTTCGAGAAGGGCAACGCGCACTTCGCGCATGGCCGTTTTAATTTCAAGCTCGGTGAGCCGGCCGTGCTTTGTAAGCTTTGAAAATATATGATTTAACCTTTCGGATAGAGATGAGAATAATGCCATAGATTTAAAAAGCTTTATATCTCCTGATCGTTGTCACAATTTAAAATTTGCTTTAAAACCGCAATATCTGCGGCATATTCGGGGTGCAATGCAAAAAAATCATCTGCCCAGCTTAGCGCGTTTTCAACCTTTTTTGAAAAAGAAAGGCTGCGGCCTTTTAAAATTTTTAAAAAATGCACCGTGTTTTCGTACGATTCAAGCTGCTTTTTGCAGCCGGCGAGACATTCCGAAACAGCCTGGCGCGACACGCCCTTTTGTTCGGCTATTTCCGACACCGTTAAATCGAGATTGAAATACATATCGGTCATCTCGCGCTGGGTGGGAGTGAGCAGACCGCCGTAAATATCCCACAGCCGCATGAATTCAAGCTTAGTCATACAACGCCATCAATTATACATGCAAAGCAAAACTTTGTCAAGCAATTTTACTTGACAAAAATTTAAAACGCGCGACCGCAGGCAAAAGTTAAGATAAATCAAATTATTATTTAATAACATAAAATGTTTAATACGCAAAATTCGCGCCCGCCTACCCCCTTGCGGCAAAATATATTGACACCTGCGCCGCGCAATGATAAAATTGTAACGATACGCAATTCGGCATGCGGCGGCCGTTTAACGCCGCTTTTGTATGAACGGAGGAATAAAAAATGATGCGAAAAGAAATTGACGGCATTGTTTACGACACAAACATGTCGACAGTGGACAAAAAGTTTACATACGGAGCGTTCGGCGCGGACAACGGCTATGAGGAAACTTTATACATAACCAAGGACGGCGAATACTTCATTTATACCAACGGCGGAAAGAATTCAAAATACCCTTCGGAAGACATAGTGCCGATAGAACACGGCAAAGTGAAAGACTGGATAATGTCGCACTGATAAAAATTGAAAGCGCGGACGCAAGCTTGCGTCCGCGCTTATTTTTCATACAGTTTAATACAAACAATACAATTAATACAAATAATACAAAGCGCAAATCGTACAGTGGCACTGAAAGTTAAAAGATTACGGCATGCAGATTTGCCATGCCCCTGCCTTTAAAGGTAAAGTACAGCGGCTTTATACCCTCGGCTATGTTGAGGGAAGCGAAGAACTCCTTTGGTTCGGACGAAGGGGACACGGCAATATTCGCCACGGTGTTTACCCCGTCGGTGACGGCGATCTCGCCCGAAGCGGAGCCCGAAATTCTTACGCCTATGCGTGTATTGCCCAAAAATTCGAAATACTTGAACCCCGCAGTCGCGCCGTTGCAAAAATTGGCTATGTACTGGTCGCCGTTCCCCTCTCTGTCCCCTCCGCTCTGCGTAAAGTAGGGATGACAGCCCGCAGGCAGCTTTAAGGTGTAAAAACGCACGCCCTTTTTGGAATAGAGATTGCAGGCTATGCGGGCTTCGTATTCGCCGCTTGCCTTTAACGGCCCGCCGTTTAACCCGCACGAGGTTATTTCGGCCTGTTCGAACGTGCCGTCGGCGTTCATTTCTATCCTTTCGGCGCAGGCCTGGCGGGAATAGCAGTGAAGATTGGTTTGGCGGTGATAGAACACATAATATTGCCCGTTTATATACTCGACGCTGCCGTGGGTGTTGCCGAGGTAATTCAACGGCTTATCCGAAAGGCCTATATCGCCTATGCTTACAAGCACGCCGCCGTACCTGAATTCGCCGAGCGGACTGTCGCCCGTGGCATAGCACAGCTCGTGCCCGTTCACCGAGGAATAGATAAAATAGTATTTGCCGTTGAACTTGCGCATGGACGAGGCTTCGAAAAATTCGTGACCCTCGTAGCCGGTGCCGGCGGACGAGTGCCGCGACTTTGCAACAAAGCTTACCGGCGGTTTTACGGTAAGCATGTCGGCTTCCAGCTCGACGCCCATCGCGCCGAATCTGTTCACGGCTTTAAAGCGGGTGAAGATGTTGGGATGCTTGGGCGCGAAACCGGTGTAAAGATATATCCTGCCGTCGTCGTCGCGGAATACTCCGGGGTCAAACTGCCAAAAATCCCTTTCGCCCCTGCGACCGAGGGGCGTGCCGTCGGGATACTTTACCCTGCCGAGGTATGAATATCTGCCGGCGGGACTGTCGCACACGGCCACGCCGATGGTGCCGTCGTTGCCGAAGAAATAATACAGATAATATCTGCCGTCGGCCCCCTGCACGACGTCGGGGGCATACATCTCTTTAAGGCTGCCGCGCCTCTTTTCGGGGTCGTCGGAGGGCCGCCAGATCACGCCCTCGAACTTCCAGTCCCTGAGATCGGAAACGGGCGCAGACCAGCAAACATAGTCGTTTTTGCAGAACGTGTTGCCGTTGAATTTATCGTGCGAGCCGTACAGATACACTCTGTCGCCGAACACATGCGGTTCGCCGTCGGGGATATATTCCCACGAGGGCAAAAAGGGATTGAATGCCTGATCCATAATATCACCTTTATATATTCCGCCGCGGCGCGGCCTTCGGCGGAAAAATTTATCTTAAAATTTATCTTATAAGATCTGCCGTGCGCGCAGAAAGTATGCGGGCGAGGTCGCAAAAGGCGACTTCCACCTGCGCGCCCACTCTGCCACCGCTTACGAAAATCGTTTTGCCAAGGGCGGAGCTGTCGAAAAACGTGGGGAAAAGTTTTTTCATGCCCACGGGCGAACAACCGCCGTGAACGTAACCCGTGAGGGGAAACAGCCGCTTTTGCGGCAGCATCTCCACTGATTTTTCGCCTGCGGCCGCGGCCGCTTTTTTAAGGTCGAGTTCGGCGGCGACGGGGATGACGAACACATAGTTGCGGCCCGACGCGCCCGAAGTTACCAGCGTTTTAAACACGAACGCGGGATCTTCGCCGAGCGCGGCCGCCGCTTCGATACCCGAAAGCGCGCCGCCCGGATATTCGTGCACGGCGTAAACTATCTTTTCGCGCTCTAAAATGCGCATGGCGTTTGTTTTGTTCATGGTGTCACCGCCTTTTTATATATTTTAGCAGATTGTTTTAAAAAAATAAAGCAAAACGTCGCGGCGGGCTGCAAATAGCAGCCCGCCGCATTAAATATAGGGACTTAAAATACTGTGGTCAGAACATGAGTGGTTCGGTTACGGGGGTTACGAGCCCCGTGACGCCGCCGTTGAAACCGTTGGCGATGTGTTCGGCGCGAGGTTCTCCGTTTGTGACCGTAACGAGGTAATACTTTGTGCTGCCGCGATGCGAAGTGTACGGAGCCTCGTTCTGCTCGGCGATAAGCCGCTCGCGCCAGAAACTTACCTCGCTTGCGGATATTATATATCGGCTGTCCGCCGAAGGAGTATCCTGCGAATACCCTTCGAAACTTATTTGCACGACGTCGCCGTTTACCGAGGCGTTTAAATACCTTTCGGTATTTACAAAGGCTATCAGTTCGCCGTCGATGAGGTATCCGTCATAGGCATACTTGGGAAAACTGCCCTGCAAGGGCTCGCGGCGGAAGAGTTCGCCGCCATGACCTATCTGCCACACTTCGCCGAACATCGAAAACATATATCCGTTCGAAAGTGTATAGATTATGCCGTCCTTATTGCCGCCGGCCCTGTAATTTATGGTCACGAAGGGATCGCATATGCCCTCCAACTTAACTTCGGTATCGGGCGAAACCGGAGTGAGGGCGAAGTTTTCGCCGAACACCTTTAATATTCCGCCGTCAAATGTGTATACTCTGCCGTCGGTGCCGAGGAATACGGCGTTCTGTTCATCGACGACATACGAGTTGCCGTATATTTTATAATTATAATGCGGAAGCTTTGCGATACTGTCGTACTCCGCAAGATCGGCATCTCCGGGGCCAACCACGTCGTTGCCGAACACGCGCCCCGCCAGAACATATTGCTGGCCGTATATATCCTTTTGAACAGCCTGCACGTTGTGCCCCCAATCATTTATGTCGCTCTGCGACAATACGGGTTCGTAGTATACGCTTTGCGTCTCTTCGTCGAAGCACACATTGTACCACTGATCGATGTAATTGCCGTACATGGGACTTACGCACAGCACGTCGTTTTTATAGGGATAGGCGGCGAGAGTATGGTTGACCGCGCCCGAATACTCGTTCACCTGCGAAACTATATCGTTTAAGGCGAACACTTTGCCGGTTGCGTTGTGGATGACGATCGTCTGCTGCATTTCGTGATGGCAGGTAAAACTTTGCGGCGATACCGTCTCCTGTGCAAAATTTATGTCCCGCCAAAAATCCCAGTCGTCGTCGCTGACATACATAACATAGGTGAAGTTTTTAGAAACATACACCTTTACGGCGTTGCCCAAACTGTCCTGCCGCACCTGGCCACGGCCGTTCGTGCGCTCGTACACAACTTCGGAGACGCTGCCATCCTCGTTTATCGAAATGAGCACGTTGGCTTTGGAAGGATCCCAGTCGTAGTCCGATTCCCAGTCGTATCTCTCTTCGTCGCTCCATTCGCCCGACAATATGCCGTCGCCGTCTTCGGGAGAATCCGCAGGCAATTCTTCGTCGGCGGCATATGCAACCGAGGAATTTATATAGGCGACGTCGGATATATACGCCTCGTCCGACGAAGAGTCGGGCGCGCTCCACACGCCGAATGCGGCGATGCCGTCCATATCCACATATGTGCCCTTTAAAAGCGACAGAGCGTTCAAAAGGCCGCCGTTGTTAGTTAAAACTATCAACAATGAAGCGAGTGCGGCGAGCAGAACGACGCATGCCGTAACTATCGCCGTTGCACGCCTGCCCGAAACGCCACGGCGTTTTGCAATATATTTTGACTTGGGCAACTCTTGCGAAGCGGCGGCGCCGTCTTCATATTCGGCAAGTATGCGCTCGGTTCGCTCGCGCCTCGTCCGCTCGTCGGAGCCGAGAGCGTCGAACGCCTTTGAAAACTTTGATTTCATACGCCTATACCTCCTTTAAAAAATCTTTAAGCTTTATCCTTGCGCGGCTTACGCGCTTTGCAACCGCGCGTTCGCTTTCGCCCAGCATGCCGGCGATCTCGCGGGCGGTGTATCCCTCGTAATAGTGCAGATATATTGCGTTGCGGTCGCGTTCGGACAGCTTTGAAAGCGCCTCGAACACGTCGTCGTACTCCTTAGGCTCCTCGTGCGGGCGCATGCCGCGCATGGCTGCCGTGCGGCGTTTGTACGAACGCAAAAAGTCTTTGCTCTTGTTTATGGTAACGCGGATAAGCCACGCTTTAAGCTGTTCGCCGCAAATATCCGGGCGGGTTTTGATAAGCTGCAAAAATACTTCCTGCAAAATATCTTCGGCGTCGCATCTGTTCTTTGCATACGAATACGCCACGCGGAACACCGTATCGGAATAACTGTTTACCGCATCGGATATAAATTTTTCCGAAGTTGGATCTGTCATATTTTTTCTTTTCACTTATAAAACGATTGAGCAGGGCAAAATCGGACATGATTGCAAAAATTTTTTATTTATCGGCAAGCTTTTGCACTGCCAATTCTTTATCCGCCGCCATATCGCTCCGCGACGGAGAATGCGCATATGCCGCGCCGAAGTTTGCCCGCGCCCGTGTACTTTAACTGTATACGAAAATTTTGAATATGTCAACGGTTTGATAAAAACAGTTAGAATAATTTGCCGCATTTAAAATTGCGACATGCGCCGCATTGCCGCGTCTTACAGAACACGGGGGCCCGCCGCAGTTTATACTGCGGCGGGCCCCCGTGTTTTTGATCTTATCTGCACTTTAAAACATACAGTCCGACAACGATGTCGTATACCACCTCGCCGCCGCACGATTCGGCAAAATAATCGCGCAGAAAGGCGATATACCGCCTGAAAGTGGCCACGGAAAAGCAATACTCCGCGCACCAGTCGCAAAGCTTTATGCCGCCGCCCTCACGCAGTCGGTCGTACATCTTTAAAAGAACATAACTTTTGCTCATCTTTAATTTTCATAAAACGTTTTATATCTCCTTGTAAATGTAATTGAGTTCCGCATAAAGCGCGCGTCCGCGCCGCACGGATACCCTGTTGCAACTGATTTAAGTGTATCACATTCTGACAGACTTTTGTTGAGCGCAGACTTCCGATTTTGGGGAAAATTACGCTTAATTTATGGAAAAATCCGCTTAATCGTTTCTTTGCGGCAAATCGGCACGGACGGATTGCAAAACAAATTTATAGTCTTTGACCCGCGTTCTCCCGCATAAAATTAAAGTGCACCTTCACGATCGGTTAAGGACAAACCGATGGTAACTTATGCATGTATGCGTTTTAAGTTATCGTTGGTTTGGTTGATTATGTTCATGATTTTACTTCTTGCGACCTTTTTCTTTGTTGATGTATGCTCGTATCGCGGCACGAATAATACACTCAAAGTTAATTCTTTTTCTTTGGCGATAGCTACAAGTTGCGCATGCGTAATCTTTGGCACATACACACCCAAACAGATTGCATTATCGCCGATTTTGTTGCGCGTATCGGTCTTTGGCACTTCAACACATACTTTAAAATAAAAAATGCTTGCCCGACAAAGACAATCAATAAAAAATTAGGTTTGCCTTTATCTGACAAACCTATTGAAAATAACAGGCAAAATTTTGCGCGGGCTTACAACAGATGTCGGAAAGAGCGCACAAAAATGCCTCGTTCCGATTCTGCGGCACGGTTTGACGATTGCAAAAACAACGCCGAACGCGCTGAAACCATGTACCGAACAACCGAGCGCGCTAAAAATTTTTGCCCTGTCCCTTCGACAAAGCAAATCGTATTAAAAATCTTTCTTTTTATCGATGCGGTAAAATTTTTACCGTATACATGCCGTCGCTCTATATATAATAATGGTAAAAATATGTAATTTTATAAGTTTTTACCATGTATAAGTCAAGAGATAAAGTCATCAACGAAACGCGTAAAATTGCAATTTGAAAACGCAGCCGCCACATATTTGCCGTTACGAAAAGGCCGTGCGCCTGCATTGCAAAAGATAAAAATGATATTTATCCGCGAATAAGGAAACCTGAAACCCATTCCTCTGCCTCCGCTTACCCCGAGGCTGATAGAATACAAACTTACCCCGTTTTTTAACACCGACATCCCGGTGCGCACTCCCTTCGACAGCGAGATATGTTCCGCTTGATTGCGACATATCCCGCCGCCAATCACGAAAAACAGCTAAGCATCTTTTATGTGAACACTTTAATAAATCCGAAGACAGAACCGCAACATGAACGCCATGAACGAAAGACAGGTTATAAAATATCTTATAAGCGTGATACACCTTTCTTTGCAAGAGCTCGCGGAAGCCCGCCGCGTTTACGGAGAAAACAACTTCCGCACAGGGCAATTGTACGCATATGCCGAGTGCCTTGAAATTTTACAATTATGCCCTGCTTTCCGCGCGCGAGAATTGAATTACGA